>CAZXWU010000013.1:0-12017 GCA_964644495.1 uncultured Tissierella sp. | reverse complement strand
CTTGGTTAGCAAATACTTTTTTCTTGGAATTTACATAATTCTCGAAGCTTCCATGCCAATCTGTATGATCTGGTGTCAAATTCAATATAAGACTTACCCTTGGTTTAAAAAACCTAGTATGTTCCAATTGGAAACTACTAGCTTCTATGATGAATATATCTTGAGGACTTGCATCAAGAAAGTCTTCTAGTATCCCCTTGCCAATATTACCTACAATATGAGTATTAAAATTCCCCGCCTTAAATACTTCACCTACTAGACTTGTAGTAGTGGTTTTTCCATTAGTGCCTGTAATAGTGATAAAGTTATGAGATATATCCAATCTATAGCTTAATTCAATATCGCTAATTACTTCTATCCCTTGATCTAAGGCCTTTTTTATTATAGGTGCATGTGGTGGGACACCTGGGCTTTTTACTATCAATTCTATGGGACTTAAGTCAAAGTCTTGAACCCCTAAATGCTTTATGATAGGTATGTTATCTAAGGCTAGTAAGACCTCCTCCAAGTCTTCTTCCTTCTTTGTATCTGTAATCCAAATATTAGCTCCTAATCTATGTAGAGCTTTGATAGTTGAAACACCTGAGATTCCCAATCCAATAACTAGAACATTTTTTTTTGATATATCCATAATATCACCCTATCATATTTTTTAGTGCAAACATGCCTATAAGGCATAGTATAACCGTGACTAGCCAAAATACTGATACTATCTTGGTCTCCTTCCATCCCTTATATTCATAGTGATGGTGGAGAGGACTCATATGAAAAACTCTTTTCCCAGTTAATTTAAATGATAAGACCTGAATAATTACTGATAGTGCTTCTGCAAAGTATATACCTCCTACTAAAGGGATTATTAGGGGTAGATTTAATAGTATAGCTATGGATGCTACTGCCCCACCTAGGGCCAATGACCCAGTATCACCCATAAATACTTTTGCAGGATGAGCATTGTGAATCAAAAAACCTAAGCATGCCCCAGCAAGTGCTGTTGCATATAAAGAGATAGAGCCAAATCCCCATTTTAAGGCTACTATGGAAAAAAAGGACATGACTATCAAGGTTACACCAGAGGCCAAGCCATCAAGACCATCAGTTAAGTTTACACTATTAACGGTTCCAACCACTACAAAAACAATAAAAGGAATATATAATATCCCTAAATCAAAATAGTGGTTTTCAAAAAATGGTACTATTACCTTAGTCCCAAGTTCAGATGTATTAGATTGGTATAGTGCTAGAATAACAGCTAAAATACTCTGAAATATTAATTTTTGATAGGCTCTTAATCCTAAATTCCTCTTCATTACTACCTTTATATAGTCATCAATAAATCCAATAAATCCAAATCCTAAAGTTGCAAATATCAAAATATAAGTATCCTTAGTAACCATACCTGATGAGAATACAGTTATAATTAGAGATATCATTATTATTAATCCACCCATGGTAGGCGTCCCTGATTTAGAATAATGAGTCTTAGGACCCTCTTCCCTTATGCTTTGACCGACTTTTAGTCTGGTCAATAAGGGAATAACAATAGGTCCTAAAATCAAGGTTATTAAAAATGAAATAATAAGTGTTCTAATTATATCTATATATTCAATCATTTGTTTTCTCCTCTCAAGCTGAAAAAAATTACATTTTGTCAATTATATTACGAATAATCTCTCTTTCATCAAAGGGAATTTCTTTCCCCTTAATTATCATATTGGTTTCATGGCCCTTGCCTGTTATCAATATGGTATCCTTGCATACAGAATTCATTATAGCATAATTAATAGCTTCTTTCCTATCTAAAATTACCTTATAATCTGTATTAGTTTCCTTGACACCTACAAGTATGTCATTTGCAATATCTTCTGGGTTTTCGCTCCTTGGATTATCAGAGGTGATTATAAGAAAATCTGAGTTTTCCCCTGCAATTTTACCCATCTTAGATCTCTTTGACCTGTCTCTATCTCCGCCAGCCCCAAATACAATCACCCTTCTGCCTTTTGCAAATTTGTCTATAGCTCTTAGAGACTCTTTGATACCATCTGGGGTATGGGCAAAATCTATTATTATTTTAAAATCCTTATTTGTTTCAACTTCTTCGAATCTTCCTTTGACCCCATTAAAACTTTCTAGTCCATTTTTTATTGTCTTAAGATCTAGACCTAAGCCATAGCAACAGGCTGCTGCAGCTAAAGAATTATATATATTGAATTCACCAAGAATCTTCAATTTTATTTTAATGACACCTTGAGGAGTCTTCAAAGAAAAGCTTGGTTTCTCCTTGATATATTCGATATCGAAAGCATGTATATCAGCATCATTCTTGATACCATAGCTTATGATTGGTCTTATATTATTTGTTTGATCTATAATGCGCCTTCCATAAGAATCATCTATATTTATTATATTATATTTATTAGTCTTGTAAAACAATCTAAGCTTAGACTTAAAATAGTTTTCCATGGTTTCATGATAATCCAAATGTTCACTGCTAAGATTTGTAAAGATACCAATATTGAAATCCATGTACTTAACCCTCTTCATCTCTAAAGCATGTGAAGAAACTTCCATTATACAAGAATCTATTTGGTTTTGAACCATTAAGCTTAAAGATCTTTGAATTTCTAATGAATCAGGGGTCGTGTTTAAAAGTTTTTTATATTTTTGATCTATTAAAATGCCCATAGTGCCCATTATACCAACTTTTTCATGATTTGTTTCTAGAATGTTTTTTATTATATAAGAAGTGGTTGTTTTCCCATTTGTACCTGTAATTCCTATAGTATTCATGGACATCCAAGGTTGATGATAATAGTGTGCAGATATATAGCCAAGGGCATCAGTAGAATCAATTACATCTATTGTTGTAATATAATCACTTACCTCTATTTTTTTATCCTTGATAATGGCAAGAGCCCCATTATTAATTGCATCACTTATATAATTGTGCCCATCATGAGTATAACCTTTTTGAGCAATAAATAAATTACCTTTTTTTATATACTTTGAATTATGTTCAATACCAGTGATTTCTATATCTATATCACCTTTAATACCTCTTACCGGGTAATTGCCAATAATATTTGATAATTGCAATGAATACACCCCCTGATAGTATAAAATAAATTAATTAAAAGGCAACTAAAAAGTCGCCTATTAAGATTGTCTATCAGTTTACTCGAATTCAACTAAGACCTTAGTATCTCTTGTGATTTCTTCTCCTGGTGAAGGTATTTGCTCTACAGCTAAGCCATCACCGTTTAAAATGTATTCAAGATTCATATCATCTAAAGTTTTTATGACTTGGTCTTTAGTCATATCAATTAAGAATGGCATAATTATATTATTACTAGGTTTTGAGTCTAAGTAAAGATCAATAATTGATCCTATTTGGACTTCTACACCTGGTAATGGGAATTGTTCTATTACTGTTGAATCGTTGGTCATCTCCAAATATTCAGTAGTATATCTAAGTCCTAGGTCAGTCAAGGTTTTTCCAGCGTCACCTATCTTTTGATCCCTCAAATCAGGAAGTAAAACCTTTTGAATGTTTTGATCCAATTCATCTTCATCAAATTGTGGAGGTATTTCTAAGTAATTAAATATTTCTTCAAGTATAGTCTTGGCTACAGGTGCAGCAACTGATCCACCATAATAGGTACCAGCAGATGGTTCATCAATTGTTACCAACATGACTACCTTAGGATCATCTATTGGTGCCACCGCTACAAAGGAAGCTATATACTTACCTTGAGCATATCTACCATCAATTATTTTTTGAGCAGTACCTGTCTTACCCCCAACTCTATAGCCTGGTATCATGGCTCTAGAACCAGAGCCGTCAGATACTACTGTCTCCATTAGACTAAGCATTGTATCTGAGGTTTCTTTAGATATAACTTGTCTTTTAACTTGAGGTTGAATTGTGGATACAATATTACCTTCAAAATCAATTAACTCTTTTACCAATCTTGGTTTCATCAAATTGCCACCATTGGATATAGCTGATACAGCATTTGTTAATTGTAGTGGGGTTAAAGCTATACCATGTCCGTAGGACATAGTTGCAAGATGGATATCTCTAATTACATCTGTGCTAGAAGGTATAATGCCCCTTTGCTCTCCTAATAAGTCTATATCAGTTTTTTCACCAAATCCAAAACCCTTTATGTAATCATAGAATTTCTCTTTACCTAAGTCCTTACCAAGATTGATGAAGGCTATATTACATGAATTGTCCATGGCTTCCCTTAAGGATTGGGACCCATGTGGATTATACCATCTTGCACATTTAAGGGTACGACCATTTACTTTAGTAGTTCCAGTGCAAAAATAATGATGACCTAAGCTTGTGGTATTCTCTTCCAAAGCAGCAGCTGCAGTAATCACTTTAAATGTAGATCCTGGTTCATATATATCATTAACAGCAAAGTTTCTCCAAAGATCATTCCACTTATCCTGAAGTAGGTCCATTGGTAAATCTGCCCATTCTTCTTTTAAGTCCTCATCCAAGGGCTCTCTTGGGTTATTTAGATCAAAATCTGGCTTGTTAACCATGGCTAATATATCCCCAGAATTGGGTTCCATTATAAGAATAGAAACATTTATAGCCTTATTGTCAAATAAGGCTTGCTCAGCTGCTTTTTCAGCAAAATGCTGTATTGTTTCATCTATAGTTAATACTAAGGATGTGCCATCAGTAGGCTCATAAATCCTCTCTCCATCGTAGGGAAGTTGTCTATTACGTGCATCGGTCATCTTCTGCCATTTGCCAGGTACACCTGTTAAATAGCTGTCATATACCATCTCAATGCCTGTAAGACCAACATTATCTATATTTGTAAAACCTAAAAGGTGGGAGGCAAAATTTCCATTTGGATAGTATCTTTTATTATCATCTACTATACTTATTCCACTTAGGTCTAGTTTTCTCAGTTCATTTCCTTCTTCTCTAGTAATCCATTGTTTTATTTTTTCAGTAGATTGTTTTTTTGTAATCTTTTCATAAACAAGGTCTACATCCATATCTAATATGTCAGAAATCAATCGAGCACTTTCCTCTGGATTATCAATATCTGCTGGATATGCCCATACTGTAAAAGCATTTGTACTTACAACTAGTTTCTTTCCATTTCTATCATAGATTATACCTCTATGTGGCTTTATATCTATGGATTTAGTCCACTGTTCTAGTGCTCCTTTTCTTAGTTCATCACCTTTATAAATTTGTAAATACCCTAATCTTAGAATTAATACTATTACCATAAGTACAGCTAGAAAAAAAGCGACTTTTAGTCTAGTCTTTGATGATTTTATAGGTGTATTCAAATTTCTAACCCCCTAAAATAAACCTGAAAACATACTTAAAACTTGATTTAGCTTATCTGCTATGCCTGAACTTTCAGCCACTAGCTCATCATTGGTGTCTCCAAGTGACAAATATACTACTTGCCCCTCCTTTGGATATGACATGCCAAGTTTAAAGATTGCATCCTCACTTATGTTTGTAGAGCTTTTAACACTTTCAAGATCAGCTAATAAACTTAGCTTGTTTTTCTCAAGTTCAGATTTTTGTCTTTCAAGTTGTGTAACTTCACTTCTTATCATAGAAATGTTGGCATATCTGAATAAAATTAACAAAGAAGTTGAAAGAATAATTATAGCAATAAATAAACATGCCAATTTAATAAGTATTTTATACTTATTATTTTTATTAGGTGCTTTTCTATTGTTTTTTCTAGTATCTTTTTTATTGTTTCTCCTGATATTTTCTTCTTCATAAATGTGTTCTGGATAATAATTAAGTTCAGCTTTAGCTACTAACAATTTATTCTCCCCCTTGCTTTTTTAGAACCTTAAAGTTTTTCAGCAATACGTAACTTTGCTGATCGGGAACGTGGATTATGTCTAATTTCTTCTTCTGTAGCCACCATTGGTTTTCTTGTAATTATTTCTATTTCTCTTTCCTTGTTGCAAGCACATTGAGGCAAGTGTGGTGGACATATGCAATCTTTGAATAAATCCCTGAAAGCTTCTTTAACAATTCTGTCCTCTAATGAATGAAATGTAATGATTGCCAGCCTGCCTCCTGGTTTTAGATGGGCTACCATCCTATCAATTGACTTATGTAGGACTTCTAGTTCCCTATTTACTTCTATTCTAATAGCCTGAAATGTTCTTTTAGCTGGATGTGGACCCTCCATCCTTACCTTTTTAGGTATGGCTTTCTTGATTACAGAGACCAAGTCTAGAGTAGTGTCAATTGGTTTTTGACTTCTTTCATTGACAATAAATTCTGCAATCCTTTTGGCCCATCTTTCCTCACCATAGTTAAAGATAATATTATTTAAGTCTTCCATTGAGTATTTATTGACTATATCCCAAGCTGATATATCCTGGCTTGTATCCATTCTCATATCTAGTGGTGCATCTTGATTGTGGGAAAATCCCCTAGATATCTCGTCAAATTGATGAGAGGATACTCCAATGTCCATAAGTATTCCATCAACTTTATCAATATTTAAGTCTTCTAGAATCTCATCTATGTTTTCATAGTTGTTTTTAACCATAGTTACCTTGTCTAGATATTGTCCTAAGACCTCTTCTGCCTTGTTTAAAGCATTTATGTCCTGGTCTATACCGATAAGTTGTCCATCTCTTAATCTCTTCACTATCTCTATAGAATGGCCTCCACCACCTAGGGTGCCGTCCACATATATTCCATCTTCCTTTATCTTTAATCCTTCAATAACTTGATCTAACATTATTGGTATATGATTAAATTGCATCTAAAAAACCTCCGTTTATATTCCAAGCTCTGCCATCTTTTCTGCTATGCTATCATAGCTAAGGTTATCTTCATCAATATAGTCTTCCCAAAGCTCCTTGCTCCATACTTCAAGTCTTGTAGATACACCTATAATAACAGCATCTTTTCCTATTTGAGAATGTTCTCTTAAGTTGCTAGGAATCAATACTCTGCCTTGTTTGTCAAGATTTGACTCGCTGGCCCCTGAAAAGAAAAATCTTATAAATGCTCTTGCATCCTTATTTGTGAGTGGTAGTGATTTAAGCTTGTCCTCTACAATTTTCCATTCTTCCTTTGGATAGACAAAAAGACAGTTATCTAAGCCCTTGGTTATTACAAATTCATAACCAAGTTCATCTCTGAATTTAGATGGAATTATGATTCTTCCTTTGCTATCTAATGAATGTTGATATTCACCAATAAACATTTTTATCTACCGCCTATATAAATTCTACCACTTCGCTCCACTTTCTACCACTATACTATACATTCTATACCCTTTTAGGAATTCCTTCTACACTTTTATGATATTTGTCTATGTATTTAGGACTTAGGTCCTGTTTTTACAGTTTCTGATATGAAACCCTTTCTTTCAACACAAAAAGACAGTGCAAGTAGAGAATTTTTTCTACTTACACTGTCTTTTATGCATTATTTAATTATATACTTTGTTTTCTCCTACGATAAAATATTATTGCTGCTACAATTATTGATGCCAAACTTATAAGTTGTGCTACTCTAAATTGGCCCCACATTAAACTATCAGTTCTTAATCCTTCAATAAAAAGTCTAGCAATTGAATATAGGATTACATAAAGTAAAAATACTTGACCATCTACATTGGATTTTTTCCTACTATACCATAGTAAAAATATAAAGACTCCAAAGTTCCATAGGGATTCATAAAGAAAGGTAGGGTGTACTCTTTCCCCATTGATAATTATTCCCCAAGGCAAATCAGTTGGCCCTCCAAAGGCTTCTTGATTTGTATAGTTGCCCCATCTTCCTATAGCTTGACCTAAAATTATACTTGGTGCTGTAATATCAGCCAGTTGCCAAAAATTTTGTTTTCGAACTCGACAAAATATCGCAGCTACAATCACTGCAGCAATTATTCCACCATGGATTGCTAGTCCACCACTCCTAAAGTTTAGGATCTGCATAGGATTATCCCTATAAATATCCCACTTAAAAATTACGAAATGGATTCTAGCACCTAATAAGGCAGCAGGAACGGCAAACAATAGCATATCGATCAATATTTCTTCGTCTAATCCCTTTCTCTTGGCTTCCCTCGTAGCGATAATAGTACCCACCAGAAAAGCCGCTGCTATAAATATTCCATACCACCGTATTTCCATACCAAATATCTCAAAAGCGACTGGATCCATAGTATTTCACCTCTTAAATAAGAATTATCTTCTTAGTATATCACAAGATATTGATAATTCCTATATTTATAATGGTCTAATTATTGATAAAGCAAGATTATCCTCTTTAAAATGAGCTTTAAATCTATTCACTATGTCTTCATATTTTATCTCATGCAAGAGCTCAAGATAATCAGTTATCAAAAAACCACTAAAATAAAAATCAGTAAAGCTGTTAGCAATAAATTCAATAGAATTCATTCCTAATATGAAATTACCAAGCTCATTTTTCTTAATCCTTATAAAATCCTCTTCCTTTAACAATTCTTCAACTGGAACTTTGATTCTATCCACTATTTTATCATATAGCTTTTCAGGGTCATTGGATTGACCCACTATAAGAGAATGACCATAGGTCTCCTTTGCAGTATAGAAGGCTCCAAAGCTAGTATCAATCAAACCTTCTTCATATAGTTCATTATAGTACTCAGTGCTCTCACCTAAGACCATATCTAAGATAATATTAGTGACTACATCTTTTTTAATCATATCTTTACCCTTATAGCCAGTGTCTTCATCTTTGAAGCCCATATAGAAGAGCGGCATAGAGGTCATCATCTTTTCTTCAACTTTCTTTTCCTTGATTCCTAATGGCTCCTCTGGAAATATTCTCTCAAGCTCCTGTGAATTTTTATCAAAGCTTTTTTCAGAATTATTTACTGTCTTTACAAGCTCCTCAAAGGATAAGTCTCCAATAACAAATAAAACCATATTGGAAGGATTGTAGAAGGTATTATATGTTTTATAAAGAATCTCTTTATCTATAGTATTGATGCTTTCAACTGTACCAGCTATATCAATCCTTACAGGATGATTATGATACATAGCTCCTAATAGATTGAAATAGACCCTCCAACTTGGATTGTCTTCATACATCCTTATTTCCTGTGCTATAATCCCCTTTTCTTTATCAACATTTTCATCTGTTAAATAAGGATTTTGTACAAAATCAATAAGAAGATCCAGGCCTTGATAAAAATTGTCTGTAGTGTAAAAAAGGTAAGATGTTTGATCAAAGCTTGTATATGCATTAACTTGTGCTCCTAAATTAGAGAAGCTCTCAAAGATATTTGAATCCTCTTCTTCAAATAATTTATGTTCAAGAAAATGTGCTATACCTTCAGGCACTTCAATAGGATTAGTCTCGCCAATAGGTATGAAGGAATTATCTATTGAACCATAATCAGTAGAAAACACAGCATACTTCTTTGTATAGCCCTCCTTTGGCATGAAAAATATCTTTATGCCATTTTCTGATTCGCCATATAGAATTTTCTCATCAATTGTCTCATTGTATATTTCCTTGTAAGTCATTGTTTCACCTCTGATTTATTGGTTTTGTTTTTCATGAAATAAATTGTGTCCATTGATATTTTATTTGCTGCTTCAATAATTTCTTCTTTCTTAACCTTTTGAAAGTCCTCTAATATCAGGTCTAAATTTCTAAAATCATTTGATATTAATTGACTAAAGAAAAATTCAGAAATCAAGAATATACTGTCTCTTATGGATTCTATGCTGGTCTTGATTGATTTTAAAGATTTAGAGATATCTTCATCACTGAAATTACCAGCCTTTACTTCATCTAGCTGTACTCTAACCAATTCCACCGTCTTATCAAAGTCATCAAATTCTATTCCACTGTTTACCAAGAGAATTGATTTGTATTTGTACATAGATGAGCTTATATAATAAGCTAGGCTTTCCTCTTCCCTAACAACTTTAAATAATTTAGAATTTGGTCCCCCACCTAGGATATCATTGGCTATTAATAGTGGATTGTATAGTCTATCCTTGTGGTGTATACCGGCTCTATATCCTATAACAAGCTTGCCTTGATTAACATCTAGTTCGTCAACGAGAATATTCTTTGTTTGAACTGATTCAATCAATAGATCTTCAGGAATCTCTACCATTTCCCCTCTCTTAATTTCAAAGTTCTTGTCTAATTCCCCCCTGATCTCTTCATTAATATCTCCTACATAGAATATTTCAATCGGACTAGTTTCAAGAATTTCTTCATAATGCTTATATAAATTTTCTTCATCTAACTCCTCTATATCCTCTACATATCCCAATGGATAAATACCATATCTTTCGTTCTTGCACATAGCCTCTACACATCTTTCCATAGCATATGTAGCTTTATCATTAATCTTGTTTTCAATCTTGCGCTTTAAGTTTTCCTTCTCTTGGTCTACATACCTCTTCAAAAAAGCCTGATCTTCAAGTAAAGGATTGAAGATAATCTCCTTTAGGATTTGAATAACTTCATTATCATAGTTTTCACCAACATAGGTGCTCTTGGCCCACTCCATGGTAAATCGTATTACTTGTTTTTCCCCTCGTTTATTGATACCTAGACTAAAGTTACTTCCATATAGTTCTTCTAGCTTTCTTTCTATATCAATACTATTGGGGTAGTTTTTGCTAGCTCTTTTTAAAATCATAGATAGAAGAGTGTTCTTAGTTACTTCTTCCCTTGTTAAAGGTCTTATGAAATAATAGCTCAATAAATTTGATTTGAACTTAGGCTCATTTATTATATTGAGGTATATTCCCTTACCTAGTTGAATTCTTTCAGATTCTAATGCCATTACATTACCTCCCTTTAATCTATAGTTTACTATACCCAAAAATAAACCATTTATTTCTATTAATTATTATACCATAAAAAAGAAAGCCCATTGATTTGGGCTTGATTTAGAACCTTTTGATTGTTTTATTGATTTCTTTTACTTGGCTATCATAGGATTTACCCTGTAATAAGTTAAAAACTATGTCGCTTATCTGCTTAAATGTCCTAGTATCATTTGTTACATAGACATTTTCAATTAAGGAATCATGTTCTTTTACATGAAATTCAATTGTATTCTCTAATTCCTCTGTATATGGTTGATCAAAAGCCATCACAAGAGCTATATAGGCTTCATTGTTGAAAACTATTGCCGTTACATCATCGATACCATAGAGCTCAACTACCCAATCTGAAATATCCTCAGACCTGTTAAGCAACTCTTTGTCCTTTACGTTAACTTCAATTAGATTTAGATTGTCATTTTCTCGGCTTTCTACATCATTATCAGGACCGCATCCTATTAATGAAGTGATTAGTAATAATATCAATAAGGTTAAAAGACTCTTTTTCATTATATCCCTCCTAATAATAGGATTTCATATTTTAGGATTTTTATAACAAAAATTCAATAAAAAATAAGGTAAATTATAATATATTATAATTTACCTTATTGTATTCAATTAATTTCCTTCTACAATTTTTACACCAGAGCTTGTTCCTAATCTACTTGCTCCAGCTTCTATCATCATCTTGGCAGTATCTATATCCCTTATGCCTCCAGAAGCTTTAACTTCCATTTTGTCACCAACAATAGATTTCATCAGCCTAACGTCCTCTACACTAGCTCCTCCAGTAGAAAATCCAGTAGATGTCTTTACAAAATGTGCTCCTGCTTCTAAAGCTAGGCGACAAGCACTAATTTTTTCTTCTTGTTCTAGAAGAGATGTTTCTATAATAACTTTTAAAACTTTTCCACCAATAGCATCTTTTACTGCTTTAATATCTTGGACAATATATTCTTCGTCTCCATCGATTAATTTTCCAATATGAAGAACCATGTCAATTTCATCGGCACCTAAAGAAAGAGCGTTTTCGGTCTCGAACATTTTAGTTTCACAAGTATTGTATCCGTTAGGGAAACCAACCACAGTACAAATACTCAAATTATTTTTTAAAAATTCTCGAGCAATCCTAATATGAC
>CAZXWU010000012.1:0-18733 GCA_964644495.1 uncultured Tissierella sp. | reverse complement strand
TTATATAGTATTTCTGACTGTCAAAGAATAGTTGAAAAAGCTGTAGTAGAAAAGCTTAAGACTAAATACAATGTAGAGTGGTTTCAAAAAACAGGTCCTAAGTACACCATAGAAGTAGCCTTATTAAAGGACATAGCCACCTTAACTATTGATACTTCAGGGGAAGGCCTGCACAAAAGAGGCTATAGAGATAGGGCTGGGGACGCCCCTATCAAGGAAACTTTGGCTGCTGCAATGGTTATGCTTAGTTTCTGGAACAAGGATAGGGTATTGTTTGATCCATTTTGTGGCTCAGGTACTATCCCTATAGAGGCTGCAATGATAGGCAGAAATATAGCACCAGGCTTGGATAGAGAATTTGCGTCACAACAATGGCCCAGGATCAAGAAAGAATACTGGACTAAAGCTAAAAAAGATGCCTTTGATGCTATAGATAATGATAGCAAACTACAGATATTTGCCTGTGATACAGACAAACGATCGATCCTGAGATCTAGGGATAATGCTGCAAATCTAGGTTTAGAAGAGGATATTGCTTTCTTTATGAAGGACATGAGGGATGTTGATCTAAAGGATGAATACGGTGTGGTGATCACAAATCCGCCTTACGGTGAAAGAATGGGTGAAATGGAAGAAGTGCACCAGCTTTATATGGATTTAGGTAAAAAGTTTGATGAATTTAAAACCTGGTCTGTATATGTAATCACTGCAGAGGAACAATTTGAGAAACTATATGGTAAGAAAGCAGATAGAAAGAGGAAACTATACAATGGTAGGATAAAGGTCGATTATTACCAATATTATGGACCGAGACCACCAAAGGAATAAAAGGAGGTAGACTATGAACATCTATACTAAGACTGGAGACAAAGGGGAAACATCACTGTTTGATAACAAGAGAGTTTCTAAGGATGACATAAGAGTAGAATCCTATGGCACAATTGACGAGTTAGGTTCATGGATAGGATTGACTAAGAATTACGTGGAAGATAAGGAAATGTATGATACTCTTCAGGATATACAGAATAAACTATTTACTGTAGCATCCACTCTGGCAACTGAAGATCAATCTAAGATAAAACACCATATACTTGTGGAGGATATTGATCATTTAGAAGGGATAGTAGATTACTATATGGGAAAACTCAATAATCCCAAGGGGTTTATTGTAACTGGATCGAATAAAAAGTCTGCTTATATTCATGTTGCTAGGACTGTATGCCGAAGGGGAGAGAGAAGGATAATTTCTTTAGCCAAGTTGGCCAATATTGATCCCCTGGTAATTAAGTATGTAAACCGCTTATCTGATACTCTTTATGCTATGGCAAGATACTTGGAAAATGAAGAGATAGAGGTAAAATACTAAATGTAACAAATATGTAACAAACAATCTATAGATTAAATTCAGTATTTATTATACAATATATGGTAACTAATAATGAGGGTGAATTTTGTAATATTATTTACCAAATATAATAAAAAGGTGATAATATGGAAAAAGGAGAATTAGCTATAGATAGAAGCCATAATCATTATGAAGTATTTGATTATGATGTACTAGAAGGAATAGCTGACTGGGTAAGAGTTATTGATAAGGATGGCATTGTAATTTATGCTAACAAGGCTATGAAAGAAGAGCTAGGAGAAGAAATTGTCGGACTACCATGTGGTGAATCCTACTGTGGATTGAATAACTGCACCTTTTGTATCACCAAGAGGAGTATCAAAACAGGCGAAATCATCCAGAAGGAAGAAAAAATTTATGGGAAATTCTATTCTATAAAAAGTTCACCAGTTAAAAATTCCAATGGCAACATATATGCTGCGGTTGAGGTTTTTAGAGATGTAACTAGAGAGCGAAATCTAGAACACGAGTTAATAGGTAAAAATAAAAAGATTCATAAAGATTTGCAATTCGCAAAGAGAATACAAGAAAAAATATTACCTATGAAAGGTGAATCTGAGAGCGTTAAGCTTGATTATATCTATAAACCGTCTGAAATTCTTAGTGGAGATATGTTTGATATGTTCAATATTGATGATGACCATATAGGTATCTATATAAGTGATGTTTCAGGCAAAGGAATAGCAGCATCTATGATGACTATGTTTATTAGACAATCTATGAGAGTTATGAAAGATGATATAAAGTCTCCATCAGCCACAATTAGTGAACTTCATAGGAGATTCTTATCTTTAAATATGGAAGCCGATAATTATTTTACAATGTTTTATGGAATATATAATCGCAAAACACGCACCTTTAAATTTGTAAATGCAGGCCACAATTGTATTCCTATAAGATTTAATGACAATGGCACAGACCTACTCTATAACAAAGGATATCCTATAACATCTCTATTTGAGAAAATAGAATATAGGGAAAAAAGTATTCAATTGTTAAAAGGAGATAAAATCTTTTTCTACACAGATGGAATTACAGAGGCAAGAGACTTCTCTGGTAGGGAGTTTGGTTTAGACCAGGTAATGGAGATTATAAAAAAACGTGAAGATGATATATTAAATGTAATAGAAGATAAGATTATAAACCATAGTTGGGGTGAGCAACAAGATGATTTTGCGATTGTGCTACTTGAAGTAATCGATTAAAAGACCTAGAAAATTTTCTAGGTCTTTATTAAAAGGGGGTTATTATGGATATTAACTTGGATTATTCAAATGCATTTGTAAGTAAAGAAGAAATTGATAATATGGTTGGATTTGCAAGGGAAAGTCACCATGCCTTACATGAAAAAAGAGGTCCAGGTAGTGATTATTTAGGCTGGATAAACTTGCCAGGGGAGATTGATAGTGAGGAATTGGCTAGGGTTCATCTATTAGCAAAAAAGATTCAAGAATCATCAGATGTTTTTATTGTTATTGGAATTGGAGGATCATACTTAGGGGCTAGAGCTTGTATTGAGGGATTGAGTCATACATTCTACAATAATCTTCCTAAGGAAAAAAGAAAGACTCCGGAGATTTACTATGTAGGACAGAATATCTCAAGCTCCTATATTTCAGATTTGTTTGATGCAATTGGGGACAAGGATATTAGCATAAATGTAATATCTAAATCAGGAACTACAACTGAGCCAGCTATTGCTTTTCGAATATTTAAGGAATATATTGAAGAGAAATATGGTAAAGATGAAGCTAGAGAAAGAATAATAGTTACAACAGATAAGGAAAAAGGAGCCCTCAGGGAACTTGCTGAGATAGAAGGATATGAAAGATTTATCATACCAGATGATATCGGTGGAAGATATTCAGTACTTACTCCAGTGGGACTATTACCAATTGCAGTAGCAGGAATAGATATAGATAAACTACTAGAAGGTAGTCGTTCTGGACAAGAAGACTATTCAAACAAGGATTTAGGTCTCAACCCTTGTTATCAATACAGTGTGATTAGAAACATTCTCTATAACAAAGGTAAAGAAATAGAAATACTAGTTGCTTATGAACCAGCTTTGACATATCTAGCTGAGTGGTGGAAACAATTATATGGTGAATCCGAAGGTAAGGATGGAAAAGGAATCTTTCCAGCATCAGTAAATTTTACTACGGATCTCCATTCAATGGGTCAATTCATTCAAGATGGTAATAGGAACCTATTTGAGACAAGTATCAATATTGAAAGACCAAAGAAGGATATTACAATAAAAGAATCAGAAAATAATTTAGATGGACTAAACTTTTTGGCCGGTAAAACCCTAGATTTGGTAAACAAGAAGGCTTTTGAGGGGACTTTAAAAGCACATGTATCGGGAAATGTTCCAAATTTAATCATCAATATTCCCGAATTAAACGAATTTTACTTTGGAAAATTGTTGTACTTCTTTGAAAAAGCATGTGCTATCTCTGGCTACCTACTAGGTGTGAATCCTTTTGATCAACCAGGTGTAGAGGAATATAAGAAAAATATGTTTCAATTGTTAGGTAAACCAGGATACTAAAACAAGAAAGAATGTAAAATCTATAAATGGATACAATAAATGATATCTTACTTGAAAAGGGTGTTTCTATGAAAACTTTTGTTAAGGTCTTTGTTGTATCCTTATTATTCTTTTTTGTAGCATTCTATATTGGTGCAGAGGTTAACATTGGAAATAACAGAGATAGGATTGATGGAGATATAGGTGTAGGGTTTGCTGAAAATATAAGTATACCTGAGACTATACTTGCTAAATTAGCAGTTGAAACAAAGGAAGCGGATAAGTATTCTTCTTTAGAAGAAGCTTTTGAAAAGAGCAATAGATTAAACTTTATAATTTTAGGAATGGAAGATATAAGAAGTGACACCATAATGCTGGCCTCATTTTGTCCTGATAGCAAGAATATGGATGTGATTGCTATTCCTAGAGATACATATGTCCACAGAAAGGGCTATAATGATGGAGAAAAAAGAAAAATCAACAGTGTCTATTATGATCATGGTATAGATGGGGTAAAGCAAACTGTTTCTTACATATTACCTGACATACCAATTCATCATTATGTGATGATGGATTATAGCGGAGTAGAAGCGGTAATCGATCTGATAGACGGAGTTGAGATAGAGGTTCCTTTTCATATGGACTACAGTGATCCAACATCTGATCCACCACTTAATATTGATATAAAAGAAGGAAGACAAATTTTAGATGGTAAACAATCCCTTGATTTTATCAGATATAGAAAGGGAAACAACAGGATGGGATATGTTGATGGGGATTTGGGACGTATTAGCTCTCAACAACTATTTATGAAGGCATTTGCTTCTAAAGCCAAGGACAATATTATACCGATTATAACTAGGGGTCTAAAATATGTAAAAACAGATATAGGAATGATGGATGCCTTGTCTTATGGGCGTAATGCAATTGGTATATCTGAAGAGGATATAAATTTTGTAACCCTACCAGGTAAGGATGATTTAAGAGCAATAAACAAGAGGATATACTCCTATTACATCTTCAATGAAAGAGAAATCAAAAACATGTTAGAAGAAATTTATAATGTGCAATAATAAATGCGCCAAGTAGACTTTTAATATCGGTCCTCTCTCGGCGCATTATTATCTTCAAACAGCTTCTTTACTACTCTCTTTTTTAGTATTATTTAGCATAGATTCACCAATTAAGTAAACATTTCCTGCTCCCATGGTAATCACCATATCGTCATTTTTTATATGATTTAGAAGATATTCTTCTGTTTCTTCAAAGGTTTCCAAGTAAATTGCATTATTTGTTTTTTCATTGACTGCATTTACCAAGTCCCTTGAATGAATCTCCCCATTATCATATTCCCTAGCAGCATAAATATCAGTGATGACCACTTGATCTGCATACTTGAATGATTCTGAAAAGCTATCTAGTAGTATCTTGGTTCTAGTAAAGGTATGGGGTTGGAAAACACAGTAGATTTTCCCTGCTGGTTTATTCTTGATAGCCTCCAAAGTTGCTTGGATTTCAGTTGGATGATGGGCATAGTCATCGATAATTTTAACTCTATCTATATAACCCTTTAATTCTAGTCTCCTATGAACACCAGTATATAATGCTAAATGATTTCTTATATCATCCATACCAACTCCATGGGTATATGCTGTAGCTATAGAGGCTAAGGAATTGTAAATGTTGTGTTTACCCATTACATGTAATTTAATAGGATAGTAGTCTTTATCTTTAATGTTTAGAGTAAATGTTGGATAGCCTTCGTTTGTATAATTAATATTTTCTGCTCTAAAGTCACATTCAGAATCAATTCCGAATGTAATCACATTAGCCTTTGTAGCTTCTGTTACATAATGAGCATGTTTGTCATCAGCATTGATTATTAGATTACTATCTTCTTTTAAATTCTCCCCATATTTAACAAATGTTTGTATAATATGGTCCATGTCTTTAAAGTAATCTAGGTGATCTTCATCAATATTTAGTATAATTGCAGTAGTTGGAAAATACTTTAGGATATTTGCTCTATACTCACATGCTTCAGTAAGAATATACTCATCACTTCCTAATTTTACGTTACCGCCGATATCATCTAACTCTCCACCTAATAGTACAGTTGGATCTAAATTGCCATGATTTGTTATAGTGGCAATCATACTGGTTGTTGATGTCTTACCATGAGTACCTGATACAGCAATTGAATAGGGATAATTATTCATCAAGGCACCTAAGAATGTAGCCCTGTCGATAGTATCTACTCCTGATTTTCTTGCAGCCATTAACTCTACATTATCAGGTGATATAGCATCTGTATAGATTATTAAATCAGCACCATTTATATTATTTTTATGGTGATCTATGTAAATATTTGCCCCTAGATTTTCTAATCTTTGGATTATTCTATTGTATTTAGCATCTGTTCCTGAAACCTTGTAACCTTTGGTTAAAAGTATTTCTGCTAGCCCGCTCATACTTATACCACCAATGCCAATAAAATGAACATGTTCATATCTATGGCCTTGTAAAATAAAATTGAACATAAGATTTCCTCCCACATGTCTTCTTTTTTAACGAATAGGAAAGTATTCATTTTGTATTTTATCTATATTTAACTTTCCCTTTATGAGTTTATATATGAAAATTATTTTTTGTAAAATATCAATGGAAATAAGCTTTCTCTTCTTATTATTACCACTAATTAATAATATTATTGTATTCCACTTAATATATTTTGCTACTGATTGATTATATCATATCAAAAATTATTTGGAAGGACAATTTATCAAGATAGTTTCTTTAAAATAATATTAAAATATTTTTCAAAAAAAGAAGGACTTTTAAAATGTTTGGAGAATATGTAAAATAAGTAAGATTTGCTTCTATGGAAGGTGGTGAAGGACAATGAAGATAACAGACGTTAGGGTAAGAAAGGTGACAGAGGAAGGCAAAATGAAGGCAATTGTATCTGTAACTTTTGATGATGAATTCGTAGTACATGATATTAAAATCATCGATGGTCAAAATGGTCATTTTATCGCTATGCCTAGTAGAAAAATGGCTGATGGTGAATTCAGAGACATAGCTCACCCAATTAATGCCACCACACGTCAAAAAATTCAGGAGGCAGTATTCGAAGAATATGAAAAAAGTCTAGCCACAGAGTAACTAAGAGCCCAGGGCTCTTTTTTACTTTTATCAAGTCTTGTTGTACATAAAGCAGTCTTATTATATAATTAGAATGAATAAAATATATTGAATAGATTATATTGAAATCAAAAAAGAGGTGTAAATATGAATATTTCAGTAATTCTTGCTGCAGGTGAAGGGACAAGAATGAAATCAAAATTGCCAAAAGTATTGCATAAAATCTGCGGAAAACCTATACTAGAATATGTGATAAATGCAAGTAAGGGTGCAAATATTGAAAAGAATGTGGTGATTGTTGGGCATGGTGGAGATAAAGTAGTTGACTACTTTAAAGATAAGGATGTTCACTTTGAAAACCAGCCAATTGGAAAAGATGAACCATATGGTACAGGATTTGCAGTCATGCAAGCATTAAAACATATGGATGATGATGATAGAGTAGTTGTTTTGTCTGGAGATACTCCACTGATCACCAAGGAGACTATCAACAAGCTATTTGACTATCATAATAGGGGAGAATATGCTTGTACGATTTTGACTGCATTACTAGATGACCCTAGAGGCTATGGAAGAATTATCAGGGATGGGATAGGTAATATTTCAAAGATAGTAGAGCAAAAGGATGCAACACATGAAGAAGGTCAAGTAAATGAGGTCAATGCTGGGGTATATTGTTTCTCGGCTAAAATGCTGAAATATGGTCTTAATAAGATTGATTCCAATAATGCTCAAGGTGAATATTATTTGACGGATCTTGTAGAAATTCTTGGAAATGAAGGGTATAATGTAGGTGCATATATTATTGAAGATCCTATAGAGATACATGGAATCAATAATCGAGTTCAATTATCCTTTAGTGAGAAAATTATGCGCCAAAGAATCAATGAAAGTCACATGTTAAACGGAGTTACATTAATTGACCCAGATTCTACATATATTGAGGAGGGGGTTAGTATAGGGAGAGATACTATAATTTATCCTAATACAATTATTGAAAATAATACTATAATAGGTGAGGATTGTACTATTAAATCCGGTTCTAGAGTAAGAAATAGTAAAATTAGTGATGAGGTCATTATAGAGTCGTCATTAATAGAGGATAGTGTAGTTGAATCAGGAACTAAGATTGGTCCAAATGCACATCTAAGACCTAATAGTATTATTGGGAAAAATGTAAAAATTGGAAACTTCGTTGAAACTAAGAATTCAACTATTGGTGATAATTCTAAAGCTGGACATCTTGCTTATATTGGGGATGCAGTTATAGGAAACGATGTGAATATTGGTTGTGGAGTTATATTTGTTAATTACAATGGAAAAGATAAGCGGGTGACGACTGTTGGTAACAATGCATTTATTGGTAGTAATTCTAACTTAGTTGCTCCTGTAAATATTGGAAATTGGGCATATATAGCAGCTGGTTCTACAATTAATAAGGATGTTGAAGAAGGAGCATTATCAATTGCTAGGCCCGAACAAGTTAATAAGCTTGGCTGGGTAGATAAAAAAGGATTCAAAAAATAGTGTAATTTTATACTTAGGAGGAGAATGTATAATGAATTTATGCCTAGGTGGTATAAAAATTCTTACAGGTAATTCTAATAATGAATTAGCTAAGAAGATTTCTGATGAATTAAAGATACCCATAGCCAAATGTGAGGTTTCACATTTTAGTGATGGAGAAATCAATGTAAACATTGGAGAGACAATAAGAGGTATGGATGTCTTTATAATTCAATCAACATCCACACCGGTAAATGATAACCTTATGGAAACTCTGATTCTTTTAGATGCGGCAAAAAGAGCATCTGCAGGAAGGATTAATGCGGTTATTCCATATTATGGATATGCTAGACAAGATAGAAAAACTAAATCTAGAGAGCCTATTACAGCTAAGTTAGTTGCAGATATATTGACAGTAGCAGGAGCTGATAGGGTTATAACTATGGATCTACATGCTGGTCAGATCCAAGGATATTTTAATATCCCAGTAGACCATTTAACAGCGGTACCTCTATTGGCACACTATTTTGAAGATATTATAACTCCAGATACTGTAGTAGTATCACCTGATTTAGGTGGTGTAACTAGGGTTAGAAACTTTGCCAACGTATTGGATTTACCAATTGCTATTATTGAAAAAAGAAGACCAAAGGCAAATGTATCTGAAGTAATGAATGTAATAGGGGATATAGAAGGTAAGGATGTTATATTAGTAGATGATATAATCGACACTGCTGGTACAATTTGTCAGGCAGCCTCAGCACTTAAGAAGTTTGGTGCAAAAAAGGTATATGGTTGTGCAACTCATGGTGTCTTATCTGGCCCTGCAGTTGAAAGGATAGAAAATTCAGAACTTGAAAAATTCGTCATAACAGATACCATACCTTTACATGAATCCCATAGGGGAGGCAAAATTGAAATAGTAACAGTCTCAGAAATCTTTGCTGAAGCCATAAGTAGGATTAATACTAATAAATCAATAAGTATAATTTTTGATTAATGGAGATGATATAATTTGTACCTTGTGGTAGGGTTAGGAAATCCAGGAAAAGACTATACTAATACTAGGCATAATGTAGGTTTTAATTCTTTAGATTTATTAGCTGAAAGAAATAACATTAATTTAAATAAGATTAAATTTAAGTCAGTTTATGGTGAAGGATTTATAGGGAATAAAAAGGTTTTATTGGTTAAACCACAAACATATATGAACAATAGTGGTATAGCAGTAAGAGAGGTTTTAGATTTTTATAAATTACCTATAGAGAATTTAATAGTAATAGTTGATGATATTGATATTGAATTTGCTGATATAAGAATTAGAAAAAAGGGAAGTGCTGGTAGTCATAACGGACTAAAATCAATCATATATCATATTAAAGATGATAACTTCCCTCGTCTAAGGATTGGTATAGGAAAGAAGCATGAAAACCAAGACCTAGCAAGTTTTGTATTAAGTAGATTTTCCAAAGAAGAAACGGTTCAAATAGAGGATTCTATTTCTAAGGCTGTAGAGGCGGTAGAATCAATGGTCATAGATGGTATAGATGATGCTATGAACAAATTTAATATAAATACAAATAGGGCCCAGGACTAAACCTGGGCTTAAGGTGTTTGACAAGGAGTAGGATAGATGAAGAATTTTTTATTTGACCCTTTATTGACCATGGAATCATATAAAAATTTAATAAATGATATCAACAACAATTTAAGTCCTGTTTTCACCTATGGTTTAATAGATGAAAATTTAGGACATTTTGTCTATGGCTTGAAAGAACATTTAAATAGACAAATACTTCTGCTTACTTACGATGAATCAAAAAGCAGACGTTTATATGAAGACATAAGAAACCTTGGAAATGAAAATGTAGAGTTGTTTCCAAAGCAGGAGAAACTCTTTTACGATATAGATGCTTCTAGTTATGAGAATATTAATCAAAGATTGAGAGTTGTTTCCAAATTATTAAATGGAGAAGAGATAATAGTGATTGCTTCTCTAGAATCACTTTTGGATAAAATTATAACAAAAGATATTTATGAGAGATATAGTCAAAGAATTGATTTTGAAGGAAGGGTAAATCTAGAGGACTTAGCTAGTAACTTGATTGTAGCAGGCTATGAAAGGGTCCATATGGTTGAGGGTATAGGTCAGTTCAGTATAAGAGGTGGCATTGTCGATATATTTTCACCTAATAGTGAAAACCCATTTAGGATTGAGTTGTTTGATGATGAAGTAGATTCCATTAGGACTTTTGATGTAATGACCCAGAGGTCTATTGAAGTAATGGACAGTGCTTTGATTCCTCCAGTTAAAGAAATATTGATTTTAGAAGAGGATAGGGAAACAATATATAAGAATTTAAAGACTGAAATGGAAAGTCATAATTACCAGGAGAAAACCTTGGTCAAGTATGGTAGATACTTGGAATTGCTTCAGGAAAACTCTTATATTGGGAATAGACACATGATATTACCTTTTATTCCTGATGAACATCTTGGGACCATATTTGAGTATTTTAGCGAGGATTCTCTAATATTTATGGATGAACCTAAGAGACTAGAGGAAAGAGCTAATATTATTAAAGAAGAGATATATTTTAAGACAAGTGATCTCTTGGAGGCTGGAGAAATATTATCATCCCATCTTGGAATGGATTATGAGTATAAGGATTTAATAGCTGAAATTTTAAAAAAGGATGTAGTAGTTTCTTCTACATTGTTGAGGTCAAGTCAAGCTATCCAAGCCAAATCAATCCACAATTTTTCAGTAAAATCCATGACTAATTATCATAATAAGATAGATTTGTTAGTTGAGGACATTAATCATTATAAATACAGAGGCTACAAAATTATAATACTATCTGGTAATGAAGAGAGAGGGCTTAGACTAAAAGAAAACTTACAGGAGTTTTCGGTTGAGACTAGCTTCAGTATAGATAGAAGTGGAGAGATAAAATCTGGACAACTTTTTATTACAACAGGAAGTGTTCAAGGTGGATTTGAGTACTCCTCCATAAAATTAGTAGTCATAAGTGATAGAGAGATATTTGGAGCTCAAAAGAAAAAAACCAAAATATCTAAGAAGAAATCCGGTCAAAAATTAATAAACATATCAGATTTACAAGTAGGAGCTTATGTTGTTCATGAATCTCATGGTATAGGTCAATACCAAGGTATAGAGCAATTGGATATCCAAGGAATAAAGAAGGACTATTTGACTATAAGATATAAGGCTCAAGATAAACTATATATACCTATCGATCAGATGAATTTGATTCAGAAGTATATTGGGGCTGAAGGAGCCAAGCCAAAGATAAACAAACTAAATAGTGGAGATTGGCAAAGGACTAAGATAAGGGCAAAAAAAGCTGTAGAAGATATGGCGCAAGACCTACTTGACTTATATGCAAAAAGAGAAACCCTAGAAGGATATGCTTTTAGTGAAGATACTCCATGGCAAAGACAATTTGAGGATCTATTTCCATTTGAGGAGACACAAGGTCAGATAAGCTCCATAATTGAAATAAAGAAGGATATGGAAAAATTAAAACCAATGGATAGACTACTTTGCGGAGATGTGGGCTATGGTAAGACAGAGGTTGCATTAAGGGCAGCTTTTAAGGCCTTGATGGATGGTAAGCAAGTTGCTATATTAGTACCGACTACTATACTAGCCCAGCAACACTACAATACAATGGTGGAGAGATTTAGGGATTTCCCAATTAAACCAGCGCTATTAAGCAGATTTAGAAGTGCTAAGGAGATAAAGTTAGCTCTTGAAGGTATTAAAAATGCCACTGTAGATATAGTTGTAGGAACCCATAGATTGTTATCTAAAGATGTAAAATTTAAGGACCTTGGCTTGTTGATAGTAGATGAAGAGCAGAGATTTGGTGTAAAACATAAGGAAGGCTTAAAGCAGTTAAAAGAGAATATTGATGTTCTTACCCTGACAGCCACACCTATTCCACGTACTCTTCATATGTCTATGGTAGGAATAAGAGATATGTCTGTAATTGAAGAACCTCCCGAGGAAAGATACCCTATCCAAACCTATGTTGTTGAGTACAATGAGCAGATGATAAGAGATGCAATACTTAAGGAAATCGGAAGAGGTGGCCAGGTTTACTTTGTATATAATAGGGTTGAGACAATAGATAAAATGACTTCACAATTGAGAAAGCTAGTTCCTGAGGCCAAGTTTACCATTGGACATGGACAGATGGCAGAGAAACAATTAGAAAAGGTTATGATGGATTTTCATAATAAAGAACAGGATGTATTGGTATGCACTACTATTATTGAAACAGGATTGGATATACCTAATGTAAATACAATAATAATATATGATGCTGATAAAATGGGACTATCTCAACTATACCAGCTTAGAGGTAGGGTTGGTAGATCCAATAGAATTGCATATGGATATTTCACATATGACAAAAACAAGGTATTGTCAGAAGTGGCTGAAAGAAGATTAAGGGCCATAAAAGAGTTCACAGAGTTTGGGTCTGGATTCAAGATTGCCATGAGGGATCTTGAGATTAGAGGGTCGGGCAACCTCCTTGGAATGGAGCAACACGGCCATATTGAGGCAATAGGGTATGATCTATATGTAAAATTCTTAAGTGATGCGATTAGTAAATTAAAGGGAAATATAGTAGAGGAAAAAGTAGAAACTACAATAGATTTGTATGTAAACGGCTTTGTACCAAGGAGATATATTAGAGATGAAGAACAAAAAATAGAAATTTATAAAAAAATAGCTGCCATTGAATCTAGTTCTGATTATAGTGAGTTGATTGACGAGCTAATTGATAGATTTGGTGATATTCCTCTAGAGGTTAGAAACCTGATGCAAATCTCTTATATTAAGGCTTTAGCCAATAGGAATAATATAAAGAATATTATTCAGTCAAAGAAGATTGTGAAATTAGATCTTGTATCCAGTGATAAATTATCCTTGGGCTTGATAAAATTTTTATCTGACACTTATGCTAGGGCACTAATATTTAACCTATCTAATGATCCATGTCTTGAATATAGATACAAAAATGATGTTCTTAAAGACCTGATAGTTTTAATAGAAAAAATTGATAGTTTTAATATGGAAAAAAATCAGATATAATATTATTGTAGGTTTATGCTAGAAAAGAGAGGATGTTTGAATTGACTAAATTTAATAGAAAAGGAATATTTTTATTTATATCTTTAATCTTAATCCTAGGCCTTGGTTTAAGTGGATGTAGTGAGGATGTTCAAGGTATAGTAGCAAGAGTAAATGATGAAGATATTTCTCAGGATGAGTTTGATAGAGAATTTAAGATTTACAGGGAATCTCATGTAAGACAGCTGGGAGAGGATGCTCTTTCGGAGGTACTTTCTGATGGACGAACCCTTGAAACTTTTATTAAACAAAATGTCTTAGACACATTGATTGTTGAACGATTGATACTACAAGATTCAGAGATAAAAGATATCAATGTTACAGATGAAGAAGTTAAAGAAACAATAGACGAGCTAATAGATTCATTTGGTGGTGAGCTAGAGTTTGAAGAATTTTTAGAATCAAATGCTATGACTAGAGAATATTTTACAAACTATACTAGAAACGACTTAATATTTACCAAACATATAGATGATTATAGAGAAGATATTGTGATCGAAGATCAATATGCTCAAGAATATTTTGCAGAAAACAAAGAGGATTTAGAGGTTCTAAGAGCTAGTCATATATTATTAAGTAGTGAAGAAGATGGAAATAGAATTTTAGCTGCATTGAAAAATGGTGAAGATTTTGAACAATTAGCTATAACAGAATCAAAGGATAGTGGATCCGCTATTAATGGTGGAGATTTAGGGCCTATTGTAAGAGGCCAATACACAGGTGTACAAGAATTTGAGAAAGCAGTATTTGAATTAGAGGTTGGAGAAATTAGTGATTTAGTAGAAACTGAGGTAGGTTATCATATAATTCGTTTAGATGAAAAAAAGGACACATTTGAAGAATTAAAAGATGAAATAGAAATATTATTAAAGAATCAAGAATACACAAACTACATCGGAGAGTTAAGGGATAAAGGGAAAATAGTGGTTTATATGGAGATTATGTAATAAAAACATAAAAATGCTTTCATGAATAAAATCTACCTATTAGTCGAATAATAGATTTACTAGACTTATTGTATGAGGAGGATTTATATTGAAAGCTACAGGTATCGTTCGAAGAATAGATGATTTAGGTAGAGTTGTAATTCCAAAGGAAATAAGAAGAACTTTGCGGATAAGAGAAGGAGATCCCCTAGAGATATATACCGATAGAGAAGGGCAGGTTATACTAAAAAAATATTCACCTATAGGTGAGCTAAATGATTTCTCTAATGAATATTGTGAGGCTTTATATGAGAGTACAAATGCAATAGCAATTATTTCTGATAGAGATAATATAATAGCAATTTCTGGAGCATCAAAGAAAGAATACTTAGAAAAGAGAATAAGCCCTGACTTAGAAAAATTAATTGAAGGAAGAAGTACTTATTTGACAGATAAAGAGAGTGCACCTATAAAATTGTTTTATGAAGATGAGAATTTAGAAGATTATGCTTCTCAGGTCATTGTGCCAATTGTAACGCAGGGAGATCCAATTGGGTCCATAATACTATTATCCAAAGATACAGATAATGCTATGGGAAATATGGAAGTAAAGCTACTGGAAACAGGATCTAAGTTCTTGTCCAAACAGATGGAAAATTAATACCTACCCCTGGTAGGTATTTTTAATTAGCAAAAAGGCACTGGGCCAGGTCTTTTTATTTATTTTCATTTAATATATATAAATCTTGTGATATATTATATATTGAATGTTTAAGTAAGTAATGTTGATATTTTTATTTGGCGAATTAAATATAATGGTATTAGATTAGAAAGTTTGAGGTGATAAAGCCTATGTCAAAGGGGAACAATTTTATAAAAGGTGCAGCAATATTAGGTATTGCTGGAGTAATAGTTAAGATTTTAGGTGCAATATATCGAATTCCACTAGGTAATATTATAAAACCAGAAGGAATGGGCTATTATCAAACGGCATATCCATTTTATGTTCTATTATTAACCATATCGACCTCTGGCGTGCCTGTTGCTATAGCTAAACTAGTATCTGAGAAGAGTGCTATAGGAGATTATAAAAGTGCCTACAAGGTGTTTAGAGTAGCCTTAGCGGGCCTCTTCATTGCTGGAGTGCTTACCTCTACATTTGTCTTTATTAATGCTAGATCTATAGTCAATTCTCTAGGAAATCCAAATGCATATTATTCACTTATTGCCTTAGTACCGGCCTTGTTCTTCGTTCCTATAATGGCTGCATTTAGAGGGTATTTCCAAGGTAGGCAGAATATGGTGCCTACAGCCTTATCACAAATAAG
The DNA here is from genome assembly GCA_964644495.1 of uncultured Tissierella sp. Taxonomy (GTDB): domain Bacteria; phylum Bacillota; class Clostridia; order Tissierellales; family Tissierellaceae; genus JAAYTL01. The sequence continues at coordinate 2,724 of CAZXWU010000012.1, read as the reverse complement.
TGAACAGTTCTTTAGAGTTGTTTTAGGTCTGCTAATTACATATTTACTCTTGGGTTATGGTATTCCTGTTGCGGCTGGAGGAGCATCTTTTGGTGGTTCTATTGGGGCTATTGCAGGAGCAGTTGCTGTTTACGCTGTATTTTTATCTAAGAAAAAGGACATAAATGAAGAGATTAGAAAGGGCATCTCCAATGATGAGTATCAAGTCAAGGCAATTGTAAAGGACTTACTTATTATTGCAATACCTATAACCATAGGTGCTGCTATCGCTCCTATAATGGACACTATTGATGCTAGTATGGTAATTAAAAGGCTTCAAACTATAAATTATAGTAAAGGAGTAGCTAATGAACTATATGGACAATTAAAAGGATATGCACAGACATTGATCAACTTACCACAGGTCTTTTCTATATCAATAGCCATGAGTTTGGTGCCTGCTATATCAAATGCTAAAGCAAGAAGGGAAAAAAAGGAAATTGAAGGTTTAATAAGATCAGGTATAAGAATGACCTTACTCATTGGTTTGCCTTGTGCATTTGGACTATTTGTCCTAGCAAGACCAATTATCGAACTACTTTATTTTAATAATACTCCAGAAACAATAACTAGTATTGCAGAAATTTTACAGTATTTATCTTTTGGGGTAATATTTTTAACCCTAGTACAAGCATTAACATCAATGCTACAAGGTCTAGGGAAACCTTTAATACCTGTTATAAGCCTATTTATTGGTGCTATTGTTAAGGTTACATTAACTTATACATTAACAGCTATACCAAGTATTAATGTGAAGGGGGCGGCCATAAGTACTGTTGCAGCCTATGCTATTGCAGCAACTTTAGACTTAATAGCCTTGGGAGTATTAACTAAGATGAAGTTCAATTTAAAGGATACATTTATAAAACCTTTGATATCATCAGTAGGTATGGCTATAGTCGTCCGTCTAAGCTATGTAGGTTTATATAGTTTAATACAATCAAGATTAGTTACCTTGCTTGCAGTTGTGATTGGAGTAATTGCATATGTTATACTATTGATAATAACGGGTACCATAACAAATGAAGATTTGTCCCTATTGCCTAAAGGAGACAAAATAGCTAAGAAAATAGATAAATATAATTTGATGAGATAGATAAAAAAGAGGAGATCACAGATGGGAAAGATTTTTGTAGTAGGCTTAGGGCCTGGTAATATTGATACACTTACTTTAGCTGCTGTTGAAAGAATAAATAGCAATACAAGACATTACTTAAGGACTGAAAAACATCCAACAATAGACTACTTCAAGGATAAGGGCATATCTTATAAATCCTTTGACTATGTTTATGATATGGAAGAAGATTTCGATATGGTATATGGAAAAATTGTAGAAGAACTTATTAAAGAAGCAGACATTTATGGTGATATAAATTATTATGTGCCAGGTAATCCATTAGTTGCGGAAAAAACAGTTGAAATATTACTTAGTAAAGATGTTGAGATAGAGATTATATCAGGTATGAGTTTTATAGAACCGATGATAGAATTAGTAAGGAGAGATCCTATTGATGGCTTGAAAATCGTAGATGGCACCACTTTTAACAAGCAGGTGATCGATATCAACTCTGATATGATTGTAACTCAAGTATATAATCAAAGAATTTTAATAAATTTAAAACTTGCCTTATCTGAAGTTTACGGGGATGGTTATAATTTGTGGGTTATTAAAAGTGCAGGAATAGAAGAATATGAAGAGGTAAATAATATTTCTATATATGAATTAGATAGAATTCAAGAAGTTGATCACTTAACTAGTGTATATATACCTAAAATTGAAGAAAATGAAAGAAAAGTATTTGATTTTAATGACTTAATAGGTATAATGGACTTGTTGAGGAGTGAAAATGGGTGTCCTTGGGATATTGAACAAACCCATAGGTCAATTAGACAATCTGTTATTGAAGAAGCATATGAAGTGGTAAATGCTATTGATAATGATGATATTGACAATTTAATTGAAGAATTAGGTGATTTACTCCTACAGGTAATATTTCATTGCCAAATTGGGTATGATGAAGGAGAATTTAATTTAATTGAGGTAACATCAACCTTAGCCAATAAATTAATTTATAGACATCCCCACATATTTTTACAAAAAGATGTAGATAATTCCGATGAAGTAGTATATAATTGGAATAAGTTAAAAGATTCCAAACGTGGATATAAGAACCTTACAGACAAATTAAAGGATTTACCAAGTTTGCCAGCATTATTAAAAGCAAATAAAATACAAGAAAGAGCCGCAGATGTAGGATTTGATTGGGATGACATCCAAGGGCCTAAAGATAAGGTAATTGAAGAGTATCACGAGGTTATGGAAGCTTTGGATGAATTTGGCTTAGGCGATGAAAGAGTAGAGGAAGAACTTGGTGATTTAATATTTGCAGCTGTGAATCTTAGTAGGTTCTTAAAAGTAAATCCAGAGGTGGCATTAAATAGAACTAACGACAAATTTATCAACAGGATTGAAAAAATGGAGTTAGATGCCAAAGAAATGGGTAAGAATCTAGAAGACATGGATTTAGGACAGATGGATTCACTATGGAATAATGCAAAAGGTAAGTAGGCATTTATAAAAAGTTTTACTTTTTATTTGTAGTATAAATGTCAGAAATTAAACTATTAACTAGGGAGGAATTTTAATGAACAAAGCTGAATTAGTAGCTAGTATAGCAGAAAAAA
>CAZXWU010000011.1:0-19712 GCA_964644495.1 uncultured Tissierella sp. | reverse complement strand
GCCAGGTCTTAGGTATAAGTGATAGGTATTGCTTAGTATCACATCAGCTCCTAAACCCTCGACCTCCTCAGGTGTCATAGCCTTAACTGTAGCCCTTGTTCCTACAGGCATAAATACTGGTGTTTCAATCACTCCGTGAGGTGTGTGAATTTTACCTAGTCTAGCCTTAGTATCTTTATCTTCCTTTATTAACTCAAACTTAAAAGTCATATTTACCTCCCAATTATTTGATAAACATTCCATCTCCAAAACTAAAAAATCTATATTTTTCTTCTACAGCTATATTGTAGCTTTCTAATATTATTTCTCCTGTGGCTAAAGCACTGACTAGCATCATCAATGTAGATTCAGGTAAATGAAAATTAGTTATAAGCTTATCAATAATTTTAAATTTATATCCAGGATAGATAAATATATCGGTCCATCCCGATTGGGCCCTAACACTACCATCATCTTGGCCAATAGTTTCAAGAGTTCTGCAGCTAGTAGTACCTACAGCAATTATCTTATTTCCATTTTTTTTCGTTTTATTGATCAAATCTGAAGCTTCTTGACTCACATCATAATACTCAGAATGCATATGATGATCATTGATATCATCAACCTTGACAGGTCTAAAGGTAGCCAAGCCAACATGTAGAGTAATAAATGCCAAATTAACTCCCTTGTCTCGAATCTCCTTAAGTAGGTCTTGAGTAAAATGTAAACCAGCAGTAGGGGCCGCAGCAGACCCTATATGCTTAGAGTATACGGTCTGATATCTTTCCCTATCTTCTAACTTTTCGTGTATATATGGCGGTAGTGGCATCTCACCTAATTGGTCTAGTAGCTCTTCAAAGATGCCTTCATAGTCAAATTTAACAAATCTAGTACCTTCTTCACCTATCTCTACTACCTCTCCCTTAAGTAGACCATTTCCAAATTCAACCTTATGACCGATTCTAGCTTTTTTTCCAGGTTTGACTAAGGTCTCCCATATATCATCTTCTGTCCTTTTCAATAATAAATACTCAATACTTTCCTCTTTGCCTGGTCTATTTCCAAATAAGCGAGCTGGCAAAACTCTAGTATTATTCAATACTAGAGTGTCTCCCTCACTTAAATATTCTATTATATCTTTGAATAATCTATGTTCCACATCACCAGTAGCCTTGTCAAGCACCAACAATCTAGAATTATCCCTATTTTCTATAGGAACTTGAGCAATCAGCTCTTCTGGTAAATCATAATAAAAGTCTTTTGTCTTCATATCTTCATCCTTATTTCCCAAAATTTGAAATCTCAACACCATTATAGTAGTGTCTGATAATATCATTATAATTATAACCTGAATTAGCCATTTCTATAGCGCCATATTGGCTCATACCTACACCATGACCATATCCCTTACCCTCAAAGGTAAATGTTCTTGCCTTTACATTGACTGTACCTTCAAGATTGGCAGAAGTCCTGTCACCTCTTACTCTGCTTGAAGTGTTCCTATTTACACTTGTTTTGTTCTTACCATCTAGAATATGCATGCCACTTAAGTTTACTTCCTTAGGACCTTGTCCGCTTCCATCAATAATGTATACCTTCTTAGAATCTGAAGAGCCTTCTTTATTTATAGTAAACATTGTAGACTTTAAAGATGAAGTTCCTATTATTGATCTAAGCTTTTCACCGCTTATTTCCTCTTGACCTGTAGTCCCGATAATACTTACCATTTTTACTCTATCACTATCAGTAGTCTCTACTATATTTAAGTCTTTGACTTCCCCAACATTTATCCCATTAGCTGAAAGTTTGTCACCTAATTCCCTAGGGGTCATATCAATTGACCAAGTACTATTAGGAGAATTTGCTGAAAAAATATCTTTAACAGCTAGTAAATAGGGTAGTTTTCCACCCCAGACTTTCTCACTTGATTCAGTATATCCACCTGAGTTTGAATGGTAGGGAGTATTTATGACTTGTCCATCATAAGTAATGAATTCTCCAAAAGTATCTATTATTGCTTGATTAGTTGCAGGATGCTCCCATTCATATCCCCCATAGACTTGACAATGTGTAGTATTACAAAGATTGTAGCCATCGTGGATATGCTTGTTTAGGCTAGTATAAGTAAAGCTCCTAGCAACTACAGCTTGAGCCCTAAGTGCATCCACATGAGAACCTGCAGGAATTTCCCTAGGTAAAACACCAAATAAGTAATTTTCTAGATTTATATGGTTTATTATTAGCAAATTACTGCCATTAGATAAAAATGTAATATAGTCCCTATATCTATTTTCATCTACCTTTACAATGGAGTTAAATCCATCACCTGATCCAATAACTATAGATCCATCGGCAGGCATAGTAGTTATAATGTTGTCTTTTGTATCAAATATGTCCATAGAACCATCCACATATCCTATAAGTAAAATTTCATTTTCTAATATCTCAAAAACAGGCCTATTCTTATAATTCTTCTCATATAAATTAAACCCTTTTTCGGAATTCAAGATAATAGTCTCATTAAATCCTTTATTGGTTTCAATCTTAACATCTATATAATCTATTAATTCTATTTCTCCATAGGATTTTGATGGTATGACTCCTGAAAATAAAGTTAAAATCATTACTAGCACAATAAGTCTTTTCATAGTATTCACCTGTCCTTATTCTTCTATATAGGGTATATTGAAATGATCATAAGCCTTCTTTGATACTAGTCTACCTCTAGGCGTTCTATTTAAGAAACCTATCTGAAGTAGATATGGTTCATAGACATCCTCTATGGTGCCTCTTTCCTCACCAGTTGCAGCTGACAGAGTGTCAACACCTACGGGACCACCATTGAAGTTTTCTATTAAAGTTAGTATTAGTTTTCTATCTACTGCATCTAGGCCAAGTCCATCCACTTCTAAAATCTTCAGACCCTTTTTGGCAACTTCCAAATTGATTACCCCATCCTCAATAACCTGAGCATAATCCCTAACTCTTTTTAATAGTCTATTTGCGATTCTAGGTGTACCACGAGATCTTCTAGCAATTTCCAAGGCACCTTCATCGTCTATTTCAATATTCAATATAGATGATGACCTTATTACTATTTCCTTTAAATCCTCGACATCATAAAGTTCAAGGTTTAACATAACTCCAAATCTATCCCTTAGGGGCGAACTGAGCAGTCCAGACCTTGTAGTCGCTCCAATTAGAGTAAAGTTTGATAAGTCTAGCCTTACTGATCTTGCCGAAGGGCCTTTACCTATGATTATGTCTAATGCAAAATCTTCCATGGCAGGATAAAGAATCTCCTCCACTGTCCTGTTGATCCTATGTATTTCATCAATGAACAAGACATCATCATCACTAAGATTAGTCAATATACTGGCTAAATCCCCTGGTCTTTCAATGGCAGGTCCAGACGTAACCCTTATATTGACACCCATCTCATTTGCTATTATATTAGCCAAGGTGGTCTTCCCTAGGCCCGGAGGTCCATATAAGAGTACGTGGTCCAATGACTCTTTTCTCTCCTTAGCAGCCTGAATAAATATGTTTAACTTTGTTTTAACCTTGTCTTGTCCTATGTATTCTTCTATCCACTTGGGTCTTAGGGTGACTTCATTCTCTGCATCATCCTGTATAGATGACCCAGAAATAATCCTATTATCATTTTCTAACATATTAATTCCCCTTTAATTTTTAGATAATTTTTTCAATCCTTGTCTGATTATATCTTCAACATCCATATTGTTTAAATCAAGCTTTCTTATAGCTTTGTCCACTTCAAATCTAGAATAACCTAAGGTCATTAGCCCTGCTAAAGCTTCATCATAAGAATTAAGTGATACTTGAATATCTCCCATATTCTCTAAATCAATATTGATATCAATCTTGTCCTTAAGTTCAAACACAATTCTCTCCAGGGGCTTGACATAGTATATCTAAATCCTTATTAATAATAGCAACTTTAATTTTATTTGGTGACAAAGTAGATAATATTCCTAAGGCAAGCTTGGGGCCGATTTTTGAAACCCTCAACAAGTTATTGAACATGTCCACTTCTTCTTTAGTTACAAACCCATATAAAAATACCCCATCGTCCCTTACGTGAAACTCAGTATATAGCATTTGATCCTTACTACCTACCTGTAAGCCCATCATTGTATTTGTAGAAGTAAATAATCTATAGCCTATACCATTGTTTTGAATGACTACATACTCCCCTTCAAGACTAACTATATCTCCTATAATAAAATCAAACATTTTATCACTCCTAATGTTATTTCATCCTAAAACTATCTTTGAATTTTAGACAGCTAGCATGACACAAAGCAACCGCCAATGCATCTGCAGCATCATCAGGTTTTGGGATTTCTTTTAAGTTCAAGAACATCTTAACCATCTCTTGAACCTGATGCTTTTCTGCCCTTCCATAACCCACTATCCCTTGTTTTATCTGTAAAGGGGTATATTCATAAATACTTAAACCTTTGTTTACACCAGCAAGTATTTCTACGCCTCGAGCTTGTCCAACTTTCATGGCAGTTTTAACATTTTTATTGAAAAAAAGCTCTTCTATGGCCATCTCTTCTGGTTTATATGTATCAATTATCTTTATCAACTCATCATATACTATCTTCAGTCTATGGGGAAAATCAAGTTTAGCATCTGTTGTTATGCAGCCATATTCAATAGGTCTATGAGAATTTCCTACACATTCAATTAGACCATAACCTACTATGGCTATACCTGGGTCAATTCCTAAAATTATCATTAATATCCCTCTCTTCTATTACAATCTATATTGTATCATAATTTAATACTTAAAAAAACTAAGTTATAGTAATTTCATAGGCTTCTGTAGTAAGCTTAAACAATAAAATTTTATTGCAAATAAACCTTCTCAAAATATTAAGAGTGCGACTTTGGTTTGTAAGCCATTATCACACTCATCTTTTAAGAAATGAAGTTCTCCAGTATTTCAGATAGTTGGTCTTCACTGTCCACTCTAATCCCTTCCTTAAGTTTATCTTGGTCAATATCTATTAAGATACTTATAGGGTAGTCAGTAAAGCTCTTGTATAGAACCCTGTCACCATTTTCATCTATATTGAAAATAGCAATGTTTCCATTTTGTTCACCTATGATAAAATGTTCCTGACATAGGTGGTCTCTTTCATCAAAGACAACTATTCTTTGATTTGAAAATGAAACAAGCCTCAAAGTTGTATCAGTGGACATTAAATACTCCTCATATTCCCTTCTAGTTAAGTTAACTATATCATTTTGTGCTAATTCTGAACTGGAAATTATATGACCACATTCCATGTAGTTGATTCTCTCTTCAACTATAGTATTAGGGGAAATTCTATTTTCTTCCCTTACTATTTCTATGCCTTCAATTTCATTATGATTTTGTTCTTCTGCTACTTGTTTGTTTTCTATACTAAGATCCATAAGCTGATAGCCTAAATAAAAGCTCATTATGAAAAACACTATACAAAAACCAAATATTATCATAAATCTGCTTCTTTTCATAAATATCCCTCCAGATTTCTATCTAGAGGGATATTATTTCCATTTATGAGTTTTTTATACAAGTTGTATTATCTGTATCTTTTGAGCACCCTATCATTTAGCCCATTCCAACAAGCAGTCTGATATATTTTTTGCCCATCCTTTAATATAATTCTCAAAACTTCATCATAAATTGTATTTAGTTCATCTAAAGTAAGCAAAGCCTCTTCTCTGATATTGGGTCCATCTTCTCCAATATCAATTGATAATTGCTTGTCCAAATATTTATTTAAAGAAAATATCTTAGGCTGGATAATGTTGCAAGCATACTTCATTATTATATTGTGAAGTCTTTTATGTACTTTTTCTTCCTTGTCTATATTATCAAATATCCTATTTTTTAGTTCTTCTACCTCTTCTTCCTTATTAGAAAAATGGAATAGATACTTCATATTATATAAATCAGGTATGGAATGATATTTCATTGTTAAATCTTCTAATTGATTGGCGTCTTTTTTGTTCAAAAAACCATATTTATAGCCCTCAAGACATAAATATAGCTCCAATCTATTTATATCTTCATGTATTAGTTCTCCTAGATTATAAGCTATTAGATGATTTCCTCTTCGATTTTTAAAAAGTCTAGAAATACTCTTCCTTAGATTATCTACTGACAAATACTTTGGCATGATATTATTTATATTATTTTCTAAATCATATAGGTTTAAAAGGATGTGGATGCAATTGATATCGTTATTAAATAGAAAATTGTATTTAAGCCTATCATATATGTCGTAAGTATTGCTATCTAACAATGCCAATCATCCCCCTCCTTTATGAATTCAATTTTAAATCTGAAACAAACTTTTTCACCGACAGTAAATATTATTATACTACATAATTCATCATTTTAGTAGTATAAATCTTAAATCAAATCCTAAGATAATTTAATAAATTAAAAAAGAAAAGATATACTGAAGTTTATTCAATATATCTTAAGAAAAATTCTATTTATTTAAAATATAATTAAAGTTCAAATGCAAACTGAGTATACAATTCCTCTGAATATTGATTGATAGAATCTAATATAAAATAAGTCATCTTTAAATTAAGTGATAAAGCGAAATTTAAATCACGACTCATACCAGTATTTTCATCGTAGTCAGCGATTACATCATTTATATAATTTTTGATTTTAGATTTCAATGAAGTGTACATATCACTATATAGATCAATATCCTCTATTCCAACAAGATTTTTCTTGAAATCATGACTCCTTGCTAGATCGTTTAGCTCTGATTCATATTTGATATGTTTTTTCATAGATCCGAAAAAAGTCCATCTCTTTGCATGTGGATAGCAAACATAGTCAGAAAGATAATGGGATATAATACCGATTTTCCTACTCAATAATTTAATAGCAATTGGATCATGTAATTTTTTTAAATCTACATACCTACTTACAAAGATAAGCTTAATTATCTCTTTAGCAATATAATTCATGCTTTCATCAGAGTAATGACGTATAAACTTATACTGTGGCAATATATCTGGGGCTACTGACCCCCATAATAATTTATCTTTATCAAGCTTTAAACCATATATGTCAAACACATTGTTATAAATATTTGTTGCAATGATTTTGTGAGTATCAGCGAATATTTAAAACAACTCCTTTTTCATCTATTTTCTTTTATAGTTAAACTATATAAAAGTAACATCGTTTTAATAATATAATAATTAGTCCTTTTAGTCAACACCATTCATTCATTTAGTGTATTAAATTTGTGTTCAACTGTTGTAAAATTATAAATTGTTAACAACATAATCTATTGCTTGCCATACGTCTTCAGTTTCAAAGCCTTTTCTCCAGCTTGCAATACCTGCCAAGTTGTACTTGTTTATTAGTGATGCCTTATATTCCAAGGACTTACTATCTTCTAGCCAAATTCTATAAGTTTTGTTATCTTTTTCTGTCTCCCCATAATATTGCATTGATTCATCGTCCCAAATTAGATCTATATTATTTTCTTCTATAAAGTTATTGGCAACATCCATAGATAAGGCCTGGGATGACATATTTCCATCCTCTTCAATCCACAATCTAGTATAATATGGTACAGAAAGGATTAGCTTTTCTTTAGGAATCTCTTCTAGTACTCCCTCTATACTACTTTCAACCCATGAGTATTGGGCTACAGAACCAGCTATAGGACTAGCCGCCCAATGTTGATCATAGGCCATCAACATCAAATAATCCGTAGCCTCAGTAAGTCTTTCTCTATCAAAACTCATGGACCAATTTTCACTTGTTGAAATTCCAGTTACTGCCATAGACACCATAAGGTCATTTTCTTTAAACACTGGATATAATTCCCTTACAAATTGTGTTAGCAAATCTTTATCTTTTAAATATACATTTTCAAAATCTATATTGATTCCTTGGAAACCATAATCCAAATATATTTTTAGTATATTATTTATTAGCATTTCCCTATCATCACTAGATTTTAATAAATCATGGGTTAAGTCAGGATCAAAACTGTTGTCTATTAAGGGCCATATCTGGTAACCTATATCATTATATTGTCTTACATAATCCCTATTTCCCTTATCATATATAGTGCCATCTTCATCGGTTATTGAAAACCATGTAGGAGACATGATATTTACACCAGTAATAGGTCCAATATTATCTGTGTTTGTCAATCTTCTATATGTGTAATCCCATGTTAGGTTAATTCTCTCTGAAGTAGATATTTCCCTCTCATTTCTATTCAATAGTTCCGTCTTAAATATATCCCTAGTATGATTCACCTTGATATACTTCTTTTCAATAAATCCAGGTATTCCATCAGGAGTCCTTACCTTGTACCAGTTCTCAAATTCTCCATAGATATTTACTAGACTACCAATGTCCATATTTGCTAATAATTGGGGTGATTTTATATCTAAATCAGTCCTTATACTAGCCCCTTGAAGAACAACTTCACCACCCAGATAGAAAACATCGGTATAATCTACTACAACAGCATTGGTTTCTGGATAATAGTCTACTACTATTTCATAATCTTCTATAAATAATTCCAGTGGAATGTATAGCTTATCATCAATCAATCTTACAGGGTAATCTATCAAGAATCCCTTAGAATTAATACTACCTTCATAGGCATCAACCTTAAATCTCTTGACCCTATCCTTATTAGTCAATATAATCATGTCGTCTATATCATCAAAGTATATATCTTCATCAAAATATGTTTTTATAATATCATATGAAAAATGTAGTTGATCATCATAAATTATTACAGGTTGACCAAATTCAATTAATACATCTTCAATAATTAAATACATCTCATCTGAAAAACCAATTACTTCTTCATTAGCTTTATATTTTGAAATGTAAACTCCCCCAGCTATAAGGCCAACTACAAGGCCCAATAATAAAAGGCTTAAAAATAATTTTTTCACACCTTTTCCCCCTATTTCTTCTATACTAAATATTATACTTTATAGGGTATATATATTCAAACTTAAAATATGGTAGAAGGATGAGACTAGTAGCATTTAGAAAGTCCTAGTATTATACTAGGACTTTAATAATCTTATTAATTTAAACTGAGCCATAATTTCTTACATATTTTTGCAGGCCCACTATTTTTATATGTTTTATTTTTAATATTTAAATCCAGGAAAGAAATGAGCCAACTTTTCTACATATATTTTTTCTAATGAAAATAATTGATTATCTGTTAAAGGACTTGTTCTATAGTTATATTCTGCATCTTCTTCTAACATAACAATTTCTTTTTTTCGTTCTATCAGATTTTCTAAAGCTTTCTTTTCGACTTCATTATCTGCTAGTAGTAATATATCACTAAACCCATAAGGTAATGTCCCAAAAGCATTATATAATCTAACTACACGATTAGATTCCTTTTTATGTTCTAAATATTTAACAAACCAGGTAATAGTCACAGTACTATTCATCTAATCCCCCCTACTTTAATCCATTCCTTGCGGTATTTTTAATTATATCCAGCTTTTGATCTATACTTTTTCTTAGGCCTACCTACTTTCCCATAAATATATGATATCTCCAGTTTATCTTCATTCTCTAAATAATACAGATATCTATGTACAGTTTGATAAGATAAACCTGTAGCCTTAGCAATTTCATTTATAGAGTAAAATTTATTGCCATTATCAATATAAGTTTCTATTAAGTCTAAGGTTTCATTAGATATCCCTTTTATGTATTCATCTTCTTTTATTTGACTTGCACCAATAGATTCTTTCATTTTCAAATGAACATTGATACGAGAAATAATATCTGGAGCCTTAACTGGTTTTAAAGCAAAATCATTTGCCCCAACCTTAAGAAATTTATCTGCTATTTCTTGGTTCTCTTCCACTGTTAATACAAGTATAGGAACATTTTTATCAAGTTTTCTTAATCGTTTTACTCCCTCTATACCATTTAAAACAGGCATATGATAATCAATTAATACAATATTCGGTTCATGAATATTAAATTTAATTATCCCATCTTTAACATTCAAAGCAGTTATAGGTGTCCATCCAGCAATTTCACATATTGCAGACATGGAAAACAAGATTTCTTTATCATCATCTATTATAAGTATTTTATTATTCATATATCCTCACCTTATTTAACCTAATTTTTATACTGGTCCCTACTCCTGGCTTGCTTTTTAATTCCATCTTTCCATCATGATTATTTACAACATCATTTATAAATGCTAGTCCTAATCCCGTAGACTCTCTTATGCTAAAACCTCTACTTGCAACTTCTTCTATATACCCATCTTCAATACCAATACCATTATCAATTATTTCTATATAAACGTATTTATCATCAGCGGAAATAAGAAAATGAATGCTACCATCCTTTGGTTTAATAGCCTTATATGAGTTATCTAATGCATTAATAATTGCTCTAGTAAAACGAATCTTATTAACTTCCACATAGCATTCTTTAGCATTGTTTTCATATGTAATAATAGATGACAGTGGTAAATGTGATATGTGAGAGAGTGTATAATCCACCAGCTCTTCAGTTGTAACAAACATCTTCTTCCCCTCATCCAGTATTTCAGAAATCATTTCATCTAATCTGTCTATGGATTCTTCAATTTTTCTTAGGTACAATCCTTTTTTAGGACTTGAATTATCATCCATCATCATAAGTACAGATACTAGTGCCTGACTGGAAGTCAAGGGTGTTTTCAAATCATGAACTAAATTTTTAAGTTCAACGTAATTCCTGGCCTGTAATGCTTTAATTTTAGCATTATGTAACTCCTTTTCTACTAATTTATTCTTTTCAGTAGTAACTAGTATTTTATGTTCATCATTAATTAATTTGGCAACAAGAATGGAGTTTAGAGTAAAAATTATTGATAGCATTAAAGCGAATATACTAAGTATACGGGATGCAACTATTAATTCAGCAATTGCTTTTACATCCTGAGATGTTTCTCCTCTACCAAAGCCAAATATTGACAACTTAGGTATTACATCTAGCCACTGGACCCCTAATAGTAACAGTATAATAATAAAGGTCTTTTTCTGAAGAGAAATTTCTGTAAAATCCATCTTTTCAAGATACATAATAGCAAATATCACTATAAAAGCCGGAACTCCTAGATCGTATTTTATGTTGTGAGCAGTATTGATTATAGTGTATACAAGGGGAATAATCAATAAAGCAAATAAGCCTTTGAAATGTGGGACTCTCTTACCTTTATAACTCAAATCTGTTGATTCAGCAATAATAAAAGTTCCCAAATAATGGGGTAAACCCCTAAGGCTATTTAATACTACTAATCTGATTGCAGCCCCTAACAATAACCCTTTATCATTCTGACTAAGACTTTCAGATAACATATCGTATATACCAAAATTATATACATTGAAAAAAACAGGTAAAACTATTCCTAAGGATATGAGCATCATACCTAATATTATATTTTTCTTTTCTATTTTAATTGATAGTTGACTTTTTCTCATGATTTTAACCTACTTCTATAAGTAATTAATAAGACCAATGATGAAATCAAAACCACTACTATTAATTTATAATCATATATATAAGTATAATATACACTTCCCTCTCCGATTTCATATGGTTTAGGAGAATCGACTTTCATCTCATATCTATTGCTTAGTTCTTGAATGTTTAACAAATGAATAACAGGCACATTTGCCTTATAAAACTTTTGTAGCAAACCAGATTTATCACTAATCGTATAATCAACATCTTTAACATAGCCGATTGGCGTTTTTAATGAATCAGTAGTATTTCCAAAAGATACTATATTCCCACCTACATTGATAAAAGCGCTTATATCTGTATAATTCTCATAGTATAAATTATATCTATATTCAACGTTCCTTGATAAATTTTCTTCTATTATAATTTTTTTGCCATAGGATCTCATTCTATTAATAATTATATTTAAGTCCTCTTGAATCATATCTTCTCCTATATCTTTAGCCCCTCCAGGAGAAATTGCTATAGATTGGGACCTAATAAGTCCTTTATTGTATAAATGATTCTCCATATCAGCATAAGTAAAATTAAGATTATTTCCACCCCAAGTTGATGAGCCTATCGAGGTAATAATAACAGGATTTAGCCCAAGTGCTTCACATGCAATCAAAGTAGCTATATTTAGACCTGGAAATGAACTAGAGAAATTAATAGCAACATAATCACCATCCTTTACACCTGTTTCCTTTAAAAGATCAATTAATACAGCTGTAAAATTTGGATTAGCTGATGTCCTCTTTGATTCAACACTTCCCAAAGTAGTAGTAATTCCATTAAATTCAAGACCAATAATACCGGTTGCATTAATGTCACTGGATAAATCAATCTCTATACCTCGTCTAATCTTTTCATTCTTGATTTCTTCTAGTGCCTCTACCATTCTTTCAGATGCTTGATATTTTATAGTGTAATCTTCATCCTCTACCAAAACCTTGCTTTTTTCAATATAAATATAACTTAAAATCAAAAAAACAGAAAACACAATAATAAAACAATCTTTTATCTTAAATTTCCATCTCATATAAGGACACCACTATTAATTAAGATGTCTATAAGTTTTGTTAGACTTGCAACTATTAGCATCGAAGATACAGTCTTTAAAAAACCTTGTCTATCAATGTCCTGGGCTATTATTCCTGGTATTATATAGCCAATTGAAGAAATTAATAAAGCTGAAGAAATGGTTAGAAGCCCTGACCAAGAAAAAAATATTTGTTTTATAAAGAAACAAACAATAACCATAACCCCAAATTTCCTTTTACCATATAATATAATATACCTTGATAAGAATCTTACTACTAAAAGGGTTATAATACTGATTAAAATAGTTGATAATATTCTTTCTGGTTGATTCATATATAAAGCTATATAGCCAGGAACTACTATACCACCGGGTGATATCTCAGTAAATTCATAATATAAGATACTAAGAATAATTCCTAAAATGACTAAATTATACAACTACCTCACCTACTTTTCCTATGTATTCTATAAGTTCTGCCCCATTATCACCTATATTGCCAATTGCATATATAAGGGTATTCTCTTCTAGGAGATGAATTTCTTTTAACTGACTATCACTTAAAATGTGAATCTTCTCCATTGAATACCCTATCTTAATTAACTTTTTTTTCATTAATTCTTTATAATCACCAATTATCCAAACCCTATCTGGTTTAATTTCATCTATTAATTCTATATGTTGTAACAGCCTATGTATTCTATCGCCTCTATTGTTTACTAGTAGTATAAATTCTTTATCAATAAAGAATCCTTCAGTTTTATATTTTTCATAGATTATCCTTATAGAATCGGGATCGTTAATCGCAAGACCATTTATAAAGTCTACAAACTTATTATTTACTAGATCAACTCTATATTTAGTAAGTACACCTGGATCTTTTTTATAATTTCTTTTCATACGGTCAATTGCAACCTCTTCATCAATCCCCATTATATTACATATCTCTAAAGCTATACTTACATTATCATTGAAATCAATTCCATAATCATCTTTAATTTCCTTTGCTAAAATTACTTTTGAATTAAACTTTTTTCCTAGTTCCAAATAATAATTTATAAAGTCCCAATCAGCTGTTATAAATATACCATTTTTAGGCATTACCCTTCCTAATGCTATTGCCACATCATTTAATGTAGGTCCCATAACTTCCAGATGATCTCTTCTAACATTTGTTACAATACTAATATCAGCTTTAAGAATCTTGTTTTGTGCTATAAATTGTAGTTCAGGATTAACAGCCATACATTCAACAATCAAAATATCTGCATTCTGACTAGCAGCTTTTTTAATTATCCCAATTTGCTCTTTAATATTGGCTTTTCCCCTCCGATTTATTGGCTCTTCTATACCATTGGTATCTATAGTTCTAGGGCTTGTCCCTGTGGTTTTGCAAAAAACTCTATAATCCCCACCCCTTAGTCCTGCTTCGATTAATCTTGCTGTGGAAGATTTGCCCCTTGTTCCATTAACATGAATAACATGAGTGAAGCTTTTCCTATAATTATTATTGTTATAATTCTCAAGCAATAAATATATTATATATATAACAAATAATATTAGGCTTACTTTAATCATTATTATCCATCCTTTCTATAGTTTATTGTCATTTAACTCTTCTATTCATTATACACTTTCTGACCAACATTCCAAAACCCTTTTAATATAGATTATAGTATAATATCAGTTTAAGCCTATAAACATTTTAAACCCCGATTATAAGAATATCGGGGTTTAAAATTTCCAACTATTTAAGGGGGTTGAGTAGGATGCTAAGACCCTGACTCTTTATATCTACAAAATTTGGCATGTTTTCAACTATTAACATTTCATCTGGATTAGCTAGATTATATGCATCTACGATTGTTAGTATAGAAGTTATATGTCTTCCTACTCTCTCCTCTAGTGGATGTCCATTTTCGTCAAATGACACATATAAATTCCCTAATTCAGCTGCCTTTATATAAGTAGGATCCTTTCCTGTCAATACTAAATCAACATCGGTTTTTCCTCTTAATCTACCTTGGGCAGGATTTGCTGTTTCCATCAATATTGCCAATGTATCTGTATAGTCTCCCAACTCCCTGTGACTTAAGCCCCTCAGATTTGTTGGAGACGGTTCCAAGCCAATATCAAGACCATCAAGCTGTAAATCAATTACGGCCATAGATGAAATTGGCATTGATCTATCATGTGCTACAATGGCATTAATAACTGGATATTCAGGAGAAGCTTCATGTAAATCTATTGTAATATCTATTTCTTCTGTCTTTATTAATTGAGTTATCCCATAAGTAATCTGCTCTGTTAAAGTACCATCTTCTCTACCTGGATAAGCTCTATTTAGGTTTCTTGTCTCGCTTCCTGATAGTTGTTGTCCAGAAGCTGCATGAACATATACATCTGGATCTGGCCATTGATCTATAGGATTTGTAGCTCTAGAACCAAATCTAAAATTTCTCACTGTTCCATCTACATCAACAGTGAATTCTTGAGGGGCTCCCTCTTGTGGGTCATTATGAGTGAAGGCACTATTGTTTGACCTAGGAATCACATAGAGTTTCCCAGCACTAACCTCAGCCTTCTCAATAAAACTAACTGCAGACATAAATCCAGAAGGCTCATTTGGATGAGTTCCTCCTAATATCAGCAAGCTAGATCCCTCTTCTTCTCCTTCAAGAATATATATTTCAGTGTCCCCATTTGTCCCTTTTAATTTTGGAAAATAATCACTAAGCATTATAATATCAGTAACACCTGATCCTTTAACTATAACCTCTGGTTCGTGCATACTCAAAAATGATTTGCCAGATATAAATGCAATAACTAAAGATAATGCTAGTAAAATTGTAGCTGTTACTTTTCTGTTCTTCAATCATTTCACTCCTTTAAACATCTATTTAATCATCAATACACGAAGCAATAAGGGTATAATAACCAAAGCGCTATTTGCCTGTTTAAATACTTCCTCTTCATCAAATAAATTCCATACTACCAGTAATAAAATAATTCCAACTAATATTCTATATATAATTGTAATCAAAACAAACCCTCCTATTAGAATATAATAGATGCTATTGGACCAGCAAATATTATAAACAAAAGTCCCCATGCCAAGATAACCGCGACAGGTACTATACTCTCTTTCAGAATTCTTGAGTACTTTTCTTCACCAACCACTTGAGCTGCAAATATTCCAGCCAAGGCTGTTGGTGGTACAAAATCTCCTACTCCCGCAATTAAGGATAATGCTGCTGCTACTATTATTTCATTCTTACCAATTAATGCTAGTAAAAACGGAACCCCTAATACTGAAGCAGAACCATATGAAGATACTGCCCCAAAAGCAGGTATAGCTATAACTATGCTCAAGTAGAGTAATACTGATGGTAAACTCAATGCATTTATTACTATCCATCCTCTAACACCAGTAAGTGTCATTACCTGGATAAACATACCTACACCCATAAGTATTCCTAATACAGGTAAAGTAGCTTTTACCCCGTTCTTAGCAGCCTTAAAGATGTTAATTTTCTTACCAGTAAAGAGACCTACTATTGCACCAATTACAAATGAAAGAGGCATTCCAAAGTCTGGAATTATCGAAGGCAATAATTTACTAGCAACCATTAGAACTATGACTACAACTAAAGGTATATAAACTTTGAAGCCTTTCAATTCATCGTCAATATTTAATTTATCTTTTACTTCTTCATAATCAAAGTCCTTCACGTACTTTAAACCCTTGTATAAAACTGTAAATATAGCTGGGGGAATGGTCATTAATAATAATGGTACAGTAAAACCTACATATGGTAAATCAATACCCCCACCAATAATCATGGCTGGAACATTTACAGGTGGTGCAATCATTCCTAATATTCCTCCAACTGCTATTATTACACCTGTCTCAACTTTAGGAATACCCATCATCATAAATATTGGTGCAACAATTGCTCCTGCACTTAAAACTGAAGCTGTGGATGATCCTGTTATCATACCAGGGAACATAGCAATAAACATAAGTAAAGTTAATAAAACTACCGGTTTATTATGAAACTTCCTTACAATTACGCTATTTAAGGCATCCAGTGCACCTGACTCTTGTATAACATTCATAAATATCATTGCTGTTGCTATAACCAAAATAGTATCAATATAACCAAATGTACCTTCAACAAGGTGTCTTATTGGTACACCATACCCACCCACAAGGGTACCAGTGATTGAAGCCAAAACCATTGAGATGCTTATTGGTAATTTTAAAAGAAATGCACTCAAAACAAATACAACTATCATTGCAATAAAAATTATAAATTCAATCTGCAATTTCATTCCCCCTTTCATACTATTACATATACATACATTTTATTATAAAGACCTATAAGTCCATTAGTATCCATTAAGAGACGCAGTAACAACTACGCCCCTTAATGTATCTAAAGAATAATTAGAATCCAACTGCCTTACCATCTTGTCGAGGATCAGCAGTACCGTATATTGTTCCATCTTCCATGAACATAATCGATTGCATTGCTCCACTAACCGCTGTTTTAATTTCTCCATGTCCCATTTCTTCTAATTCTTGAATAGTTTCTTCTGTGAATGCATATTCTTCATATCCTTTAAGTGGTTCTTCATATTGTAAATTAGGCACTACTCCGTTATTCCAGAATTTTGGAGCAGTTATTGCATCATGCAAGTCCATATCATGATCTATAACACGACTAATTATTTGTGCTACTGAAGAGAAAATTCTAGCTCCACCTGGCGTACCTGTTATCAAGTATGGGGATCCATCTTCTCTTAATACAATTGTTGGTGTCATAGAACTAAGTGGTTTCTTTCCTGGTTCAACAACATTGACACTCTCTGAATCCACTGAAAAGTCAGCCATTTCATTATTCATCATGAAACCATATTCTTCAACCATTACTCCACTACCAAAATAGCTGTTTATGGTTTTTGTAATTGCAACAGCATTGCCTGCACTATCTGCTACAGAATAGTGAGTAGTATCTTCATGTTCAAATATTGTAGGGTCATCAAAGCCTACTTCTTCCGATGCTTTATTTGGGTCAATTAAAGCAGCTCTTTGATCAGCATATGCTTGGCTTGTTAATCCACCAAGTGGAACATCTACAAAACCTGTATCCGCCATATACCTAGCTCTATCAGCAAATGAAAGTTTAAATGATTCAGCGAATAAGTGAACATATTCAGGAGAATTAATCTCAAGAGAACCAATATCAAAGGTTGATAAGATATTAAGAATTTCTATTAAATGTGCTCCACCAGAGGAAGGAGGTGGTGTAGATATTATCTTATAACCACGATATTCTCCAGTAACTGGTTCTGCCACAGTTGCCTCATAGTTAGCTAAGTCATCCATAGACATAACACCTTCATATTTTGCTAATGTCTCAACAACAGCTTCTGCTACTTCACCCTTGTAGAATCCATCAGCGCCTTCATCAACTATTTTTTGTAAAGCCTTTGCTAGACCTGGATTTACAATAACATCACCTACATCATATGGTAGCTCATCTTCATTCCAGAACACTGATTGCATTTCTGGATATTCTACAGCCTTATCATAAGAGTTAGCTATAGCATTTGCAGCAAAAGTTGTAACTTCAAATCCTTCTGTCGCCATACGTATAGCTGGATCAAGTACTTCTTCTCGGCTCATTGTTCCATAATTTTCTAACATATAAAGTAAACCTGCAACTTCTCCTGGTATTCCAGATGCTAGACCACCAGCTCTAATCTTCCCATTATTTTCTCCTGCTTCATCAAGATACATTTCTAATGTAGAAGCTTCAGGAGCAATTTCTCTAAAGTCTATAAAAATCTCTTCCCCATCAGCTGTTCGTATTGTGGCTAAACCTCCGCCACCTAGCCCAGATGTAAATGGTTCAACAACACCTAAAGCAAATCCCATGGCAACAGCAGCATCTATAGCATTACCACCATTTTCCATAATTTCTGCACCAACTTGTGACACCTCATACTTTGATGCCGTAGCCATAGCTTCTGTACCTGTATCAGTACGGCCAGTTGTTATTCTGTTTCCTTGAGCATCAACTGTTTCAAATCCTTCTATAGAATAAGCAGGTATCAAGGCCGGCTCTTCTATTTCCGAACTTACGTCTGGCTCTTGGGTATCAGTGACTTCGCCAGTATCCTCTACATCTGGCTGTGTAGCCGGTTGAGTACAGGCAACTAGAGAAAACACCATAACCATCACAAGTGATAAAAGCATAAATTTTTTAAACATATCTTTGAATCCTTTCATTAAGTAAATCCCCCTTATTTATTTTTAATTAATGCTTGACCTAGAAATTAATTCCTACTTCCTTAATATTGTTTTATATTTGATTTAAAAACAAGAGGATAGTCATAAGCCTACCCTAATGTATCCTTAGTTAAATATTTTTTCTAAAGAAGCCATGGTATCAGCTATCGTATCTATTAAATCAATATGGAAGCCTCCATCTTTAGCTAAATTAGACATTATCCCATCTTTATCTCCAGAAGAAACTACTATGGCATAGTCAGCCTTCTCAAAACTTGGAGCTATAAACCTATCAGATAGCTCGCCCCTTCTTGCTTCTCCTCCAATATGTGCTGCAATTATTGTAAGTCCTTGTTTATCTGCTTCATCTACAAGTTCAGCTATTCTCTCTAATTCAGCATTGGCGTCAATTCCCGCTGCTCCTAAACCTTTTGAAGATCCTCCAACTGCCAGGATTAAAGTTTTAGCATCACCGATATCGGCAGATGTTGCTAAATTATTAGCTACATATTCAAGTTCATTTCTTTCAATCATTGTTTTTACCATCTCAACATCAGCACTTTGTCCTACAGATGTTAATAAAATTGGTTGCTCTGCGTTCATTTCAGTAGATATTTCAGTTACCCCTTCTGTGCCTCCTGCTGTTTCTTGTGGCTCATCTGGTGTATCGTTTGCACTACAACCTGCTAAAGCCACTACTAAAACTAAAATTAATAATACACTAAATAATCTTTTCATGTTATCTCCTCCATTTTACTAATTACAATTTTGCAAATCACCTATATAATGCTATACGTTTTCAGCTGCCACCAACTTATAATTATGAT
>CAZXWU010000010.1:0-20118 GCA_964644495.1 uncultured Tissierella sp. | reverse complement strand
TAATAGTAGCTAAAAATCCTTTTGCCCACCAGCAGATGGCTATTCAATTAGAGGAAAATACTGTAAGCAAAAGGTACTATGCCTTGGTTGAAGGTATTGTCGAAAAGGATGAAGACACAATTGATTTGCCAATTGCCAGGGAAGAGGAAGGAAGCATTAGAAAAATTGTCAGCAGAAAAGGACAAGAAGCCCTTACAGCATATTGGGTTAAGGAGAGATTTGATGATGCTACATTGGTGGAAGTTCAGATTTTTACTGGAAGATCCCATCAGATAAGGGTACATATGAATCATATTGGCCATCCAATTATAGGGGATAGTCTCTACAATAAAGAAAGCCCCTATATAAAGAGGCAAGCTTTACATTCATATTATTTAAAAGCAAAGCATCCTAGAAGTCGCAATGACATAGAATTTATAGCTCCATTACCTAAGGATATGAAAGAAGTTATAGACCTAATGAAGATTTAAGTTTCATTAGGTCTTTCTTTATGACTAAGGCTACAAAAAAATATAATTCTATCTGTTTTGTCATTCTGGACGAAGTGAAGAATCTTGTGTTTCCAATACCTCTTCATCAATTTCATCAATATCTTCTGAGCTAGGATAAGTATGAGGTGGATTTTCATCTAGTGTCTGACCTTGGATAGGTTTATCCTTTGATAAATCGACATTTTGTTTTGGACTTGTTTTAGAAGTATCCTTTGGTTTATTAAGTATATTCATTATAGTCATCAATTTATCAATATCCATAGAAGATTCTGCACCTTTGTTTTTCATCATAGGTTCTACCATTTTGATTAGTGTCTCAGGATCATTGGACATATTTTGACTAGCCATTAAGGTGTTGATCATATCAAACATTTTTTTATATTTCTCTAAATCCACGATAAATTCTAGAACTGATCCTAGATTTTGCATGTTTGACCTTGGCACTTCTTCTTGAATTACAGATAGAATCTTGCCGACTCTTTCACGATTGTCCTCAAAATATAATGGCTCTCCCTGGGCTTGAAGCAGGCTACTGGTCCTATTTCTATCCATATAGTCCTTTAGTTCAAAGATATTGATGACACTTTCTGTAATAAAAATTGAACGATTGACAGGGTGAATGTATTCTTCGGGCACCATTGGTGCTAACTTTCTAGCTAGGCGGATCTTATCTTTGGTATATTTAGCGTCTATTTCTAAATTATTTATGTATTCATTGATATTTAGAGAACCTATGGAACCTATGGAACCTTTAGTAGACCCAGACAATAAGATTAAAAGTAGTAATAATATTTTTTCCAATTAAACCCCTCCATTAAAAAACTATGATACTACAATATATGTTTCTAGCTATGATTGTTTACCTTGAATGTACTATATTTGTATTTTATTTCATAGAATTTATAGAAATGGAGGTGTTTATAGATGAAAAAGAGGTTTAAAAATTTGGGGAATTTTGATATTGATCAAGACAAGATCGATATGATAGAAGGAGTTACAGAACAATTTAAGGATAAAACGGATGATGAAATATTTGTTGAAATAATAAACTTGAATGAACAAATGGAAAAGGATATGAGCTTTGAGGAATATGAAGCTATATTTGATCAATTGGATTCAATTAAGCATCTGTTGTCCGATGATCAATTAGAGAAGCTTAATAAAGTATTGAAGCAAATAGGTAGATGAAAAAAGCAGGGTGGCTATATAACCACCTTGCTTTTTTATTTCACCAAAGACTTACTACCAAATGAAGGAAATGGACATGCAAGCATGGTGGTGTTATAATATTAAAGCGAGATATTATGTAAACCTGAAAGGGGAATCCCATGAAGAAGAATAAATTATTATTTGTATTGATGGCCATAGTATTGCTTGCATTGAGTACATTTATTCTAATGGAAAAAAGCAATGAAATCGAGACAATTAAATACAAATCTTTTATAGAAAAACTTGAAAATGGGGAAGTTAAAGAAGTTAATTTATCTGACTCCCCTCAAATAAAGGTAGAATTAAATGATGGCAAGACTATCTATACTGATAATCCTAGAACGGAAGATTTCAAAAAAGACCTATTACTTTTGGGAGTTAGTGTTCAAGAAGAGGGTATAGGTATTGTAGATGTATCTATCTTTTTTGTTTTATTAACGGGTTTGATGTTTATGATATTTTATTTTCGAAGCAATCTACCCAAGGGAGCAGAAAAGGAGATGTCCGGTCTGTCAAATATTGGTGATGCAGATAGTGAATCACATATAAAATTTGCAGATGTGGCAGGTAATGAAGAGGCCAAGGATGCCCTTATGGAAATGGTTGACTTCATAGACAAGCCAGAAATATATAACCAATATGGGGCTAGACTTCCTAGAGGAGTTTTGTTATACGGTCCTCCAGGAACGGGAAAGACCTTACTAGCCAAGGCTTTAGCTGGTGAAGCAGGTGTACCTATATTTCCGGTATCTGGTTCTGATTTTGTTGAAGTTTATGCTGGACTTGGGGCTAGTAGAATCAGAAATATATTTAAAAAGGCTAAGGATGCAGGAAAATCAGTAATATTTATTGATGAGATCGATTCTCTTGGGAAAAAGAGAAAAGGCAATCAGGCTTCAGGAAGTGAAGAAGGAGATCGTACCTTAAATGCCTTGTTAGCTGAGATGTCTGGTTTCAAAGAAAATGAAGGTATAATAGTAATTGCTGCGACTAACAGAATAGATGTATTGGATGAAGCACTACTTAGACCAGGAAGGTTTGATAGGCAAGTAGAAGTACAACTCCCTGATATAAAGGCTAGAGAAAAGATTTTACAAGTACACTCTAGAAACAAACCAATTTCTAAAGATATAAGTCTAAGGAAATTAGCTGAAGAAACTGTATACTTCAGTGGTGCTAAATTGGAGAATTTACTCAACGAATCTGCTATGCTTGCTGTCAAAGAAAAGCAGGATTTTATCACCAAAGAACATATTGATAAGGCCTACTTAAAAGTATTAGTTGGTGACGAGAAAAAGGATAGAAGTGGTCTATCAAGTAAAGATAGAGAAATTACAGCCTTCCATGAGGCTGGACATGCTTTGGTTGCTAAGTTGGTTTCTAAGGACAATAGGGTGACTAAGGTAAGTATCATACCCTCTACAAAGGGTATGGGAGGATTTTCCTTAAACATACCACCAGATAGGATGTATAAGAGTAAAAAAGACATCCTAAACAACATCATGGTGGCTCTTGGAGGTAGAGCAGCAGAAGATATCATCTTTGGAGATGACAATATAACTACTGGAGCATCCTCTGATTTAGAGAAAGCTACAGAAATGGCTCTATCACTTATTGGAATCTATGGTATGGATAGCAAGTCTGGCCTAATTAATTATAATCTTGCTATGTCAATGGATCTAAAAAGTGAAGTGGATATTGTAAATAGGGCAAGGGAAATATTGGAATCCTTGTACTCTGATACTAAGGAAATAATTTTAAACTCTAAGGATAAGCTAGATTTATTAGCAGCTTCTCTACTAGAAAAAGAAGTCTTGGAAGAAAATGAGATTGATGAAATTATAAACCAATAGATTTTTCCTTGAAAAGCTTATTGTTTTATAGTATAATATGATTAAGATAATAAAGCCTAGGGTGTACGCATACTCAGATAATTCAACCGACATATCAGACACGGGAGTCTGCGTTTAGTAAAATATAACAAGCCCTTTCGAGGGGAAGTTAGAAAGTGCTAACAGGAAACCCCCCTTAAACTAGGCGGGTGTGAATTAAATGAGAAAACGGCATCGCGGGCATATAAAAAATCTCTTAAGTGAAAACTTAAGAGATTTTTTTCATTCTATTATTCACTATATTGTAATTCATATAAATCATAGTACATGCCTTGCCTATCTAATAGCTCTTGATGATTGCCCATTTCTTTGATTTCACCATGACTCAATACAATAATATTGTCTGCATGTTGTATAGTAGATAATCTATGAGCTATGGCTATAGATGTTCTTCCCTTAATTAACTTAGCCAATGCATCTTGTATCAAAACTTCCGTTTCTGTATCTATATTTGATGTGGCTTCATCTAGAATCAATATCTTAGGATCATATGCTAAGGTCCTTGCAAAGGCTAATAGTTGTCTTTCGCCTGAAGATAGAGTAGAGCCCCTTTCCATAACTGGTTCGTCATATTTTTGTGGCAGCCTATTTATAAAGTAATCAGCATTCACATATTTTGCTACATCTTCTATTTCTTCTTGAGTGATGTCTTTATTGTTGAGTCTTATGTTATCTCTAATATTACCAGTGAAGAGAAACACATCTTGAAGAACTACTCCTACATACTTTCTAAGTTCAAACTTATCTATATCTTTGACATTGACACCATCAATTAGTATCTCGCCTTTTTGTATATCATAAAATCTGTTTATTAGATTAATGATGGATGATTTGCCCGCACCAGTAGCACCAACTAAGGCAATAGTTTCGCCTGGGTTTATGGTAAAGGAAACATCCCTTAGTACCCAATCCTTATCATTATAGGCAAACCAAACATTTTTGAATTCGATTTTACCTTTGATATCATCAAGCTTAGCTGGTCTATCATTATTTTCTATAAGAGTATCATCATCTAATACACTAAAAATCCTTTCACTAGAGGCCATGGATGATTGAAGTATATTATATTTTTCTGTTAAATCCAATATTGGCATGAAGAACTTTTGTAGATAGTCTATGAATAGATAAAGAACTCCAAACTCAATTGCATTGGATACAACCTTGCCACCACCAAAGTAGATAATAAGTGCTATACCTAATGATCTAATTATTTCTATTGAAGGTCTAAACATAGCATATAGGGTTACTTCTTTAATAGAAGTATTCAAATACTCATTATTGATATCATCAAATTGTTTGCCGATTTTTTCTTCTTTGTTGAATATTTGAATGGTACGCATACCAGTGATATTTTCATTTAATTTAGAGTTAATATTTGAAAGTTGTAATCTTGCTAGTCTGTAGACTCTTCTAACCTTGGATCTAAACCTATAAGCAAGGACGAATATTATTGGCAATAGGGCAAAGGATATAAGGGCCAATTTATAATTTAATCTGAGCATGATGATCATAATTCCTAATATCATCAATATATCCTTGACTAAGTTGACCAGTACGGAGGAGTACATCTCATTAAGTGTCTCTGTATCGTTGGTGACCCTAGTGACCAATCTACCTATTGGATTTTTATCGAAATATGAGATAGACAGGGATTGTATATG
This sequence comes from uncultured Tissierella sp., assembly GCA_964644495.1. Taxonomy (GTDB): domain Bacteria; phylum Bacillota; class Clostridia; order Tissierellales; family Tissierellaceae; genus JAAYTL01. Next base: position 14,865 of record CAZXWU010000010.1, on the reverse strand, counting down.
ATTGAATATCTCTTCTCTCATATTGAAGATAATCTTTTGTCCAGCATAGTTTAGTATATATACCTGTGCATAGTTGAATACAAATGTAAGAAATATTATTATAAAGAAATATATGGCTATTCTATTGATACCTGATATATCTTCGCTTCTAAACATCATATATTCATCTTCTGAAAGTTCTATCCCCCTAGGAGCTACCTCCATGTCATCTTCTAATATTTCTACTTCATCATCTATGACCTCTAAGCCATGATCAATTAGATAATAGTTGCCATTTTCTTTTATTATTTCTTTCCTTGCTACTTGTGATAGATTTGATAAGTCATCATCACTTAAGTTATATTCTTTTACATACTTATTGCCATTAAATTCGATTCCATCATAAGGAGATTCAATGGATAATTCGTAGATTGGTCTTTGGTTACCATTAAGATAATCATCTATTGTAACTTTTAGTAGATAAGGATTTAATAGTTCTAATCCAGTGATCATGACTAGTAGTGTCATTGCTAATAATAGTAGCTTCCAATAAGGTCTAGCATAGGTCAATAATCTCTTCATTAATCTTGAGTCATAGGCTTTACCCATTATTTCTTCTTGATAATCTTTGTCCATTTTCATCCTCCTATCCTTTGATTTTTTCTTCTAATAGTTGCTTCTCATGTAAATCCTTGTATTGACCATTGATTTCTAAGAGTTCTTCATGGCTGCCACGCTCTACAATCTTACCCTCATCCATAAATACGATTTCATCTGCATGTTTAATAGTTGATATCCTATGGCTGATTATTATTGAAGTTATACTCTTGGTCAATTCTTTAATATTATTTATAATCTTCTCTTCGGTTTCAGTATCTACAGCTGAAAGACTATCATCTAAGATAAGAACAGTAGGATCCTTGACAAGAGCCCTGGCAATTGATGTTCTCTGTCTCTGCCCTCCAGATAGTGTAACACCTCTTTCTCCCAAAATTGTATCAAATTGTTTAGGGAAATCTATTATATTATCATATACTTCTGCCATCTTACTAGCTCTTATAACTTCTGCATGATCTGGCTGATCATCATAAGCAAAGGCTATGTTTTCTGATAGGCTAGTTGAAAAAAGGAAGTTGTCCTGAGGTACATAACCTATATTTCCCCTAAGGGTTTTTAGGTGTAGGTCTTTGATATTTACACCATCTACTAGAATTTCGCCTTCTTTTATATCATACAATCTTAAGAGAAGATTGATGATACTTGTCTTGCCACTACCAGTTCTACCTACTATGGCTAGAGTTTTCCCTGGCTCTAGACTTAAGTTTATATTATCTAATGCATTGTGGTCACTGCCATTGTATCTAAAGGTAACATTTTTGAACTCAATTTTACCTTTGAATTCAGTAGGTTCAATCGGATTAGCTGGATTTGTAATCTCGGCTTCTTCATCAAGGATTTTGTTGATACGGTCCATAGATGCAGCACCCCTTTGGAAGACATTGATTACTTGACCTAATGCACGAGTTGGCCATCCTAGTAGGCCAAGATACATGGTGAATGATACAAAGGCACCCAAATTAATTGAACCAGTGATAACCATTTTTCCTCCAATGAATATGGTTACTAGCATACTAAAGGATGATATAAAGTGTAACAAGGGATGAAATGATCCTGAAACCTTAACTAATCTAAGATTTTTCTTTAAGTTGTCATCATTTACTTTGGTGAAATTATCCGATACCAAGTCTTCTTGTACGAAGGATTTTATAACCCGCATACCAGCAAAGCTCTCCTGAGAAACTTCAGTTAGCTCTGAAAAGGAAGCTTGTACTGATTTAAATCTGCTATATATGACCCTACCAAACTCCTTGGTAAGTAGAAATAATATTGGTAGATTCAATAGGGCAAAAAATGTTAGGGTCAAATTTGTTGTTCTGATCATCATAATTACAGCAAAGCTTATTAAAAATAAAGAGTCAATAGCCATTATAATTCCGAAACCCATAGCCATTCTCACAGCGTTGATATCATTGGTAGCATGACTCATCAAGTCGCCAGTCTTATGACGGTTAAAATAATTTGGAGAAAGTGTTAGTAAATGCTCAAACAGGGTCTTTCTTAAGTGATATTCAAGTTTACGTGAGTTGCCATTGATGTAGATTCTCCAAAAGTATCGTCCTAAGGCGATTATCAATCCAGTAAGTATGATATAAAATGCATATCTTAGGACACCTTCACTATCTAATAGGTTATTTTGTAGATTATCAATTAGATCTCCCACTATTCTGGGAACAATTAATTGCATTACATCTACGATTAAGAGCCAAATTATCCCTAATATATAGGACCATTTATGGTCAATGAAAAAACTTTTTAGCCTTACAAAGGATTTCATATACTAAACCTGCCTTTCTAATTGTGATTATTTTGTTTTTTAATACTTTAGTCATTAAATATGATATCATAAGTATGAAGTTATTTCGATACTCAAAATATAAAAAAAATATATATTAAATATACCTAATAAGCAATGTATAAAATATTCTAAGATTGGAAACATAAAGAGTATAAATAATTATATAGTAAATGGAGGGATAGTATGAATTTATCTACAGAAGATATATTGAAAAAGAAAATATTGGATGTTCAAGAGTTGATAAGGGATTATGAAAAACAATCTAAAGATATTGATGATATGGAGATAGCTGATCTATTTAAAGAATATGCTGAAGAGTGTGGTTTCCAAGCTCAAAACCTACTAAAGGTCTTAAATAAAAAATTTGAAGGTAAAAATGTCCAAAAATGATTGCATATTATTATTTAGGGTAATAAGATAAAATAATAACAAATTATGCAAAGGGGAGATTTAAATGATTAGAAATATTTTTGAAGAGAAAAAGAGAGAGATTCAAAGAAAGAAAAAAATGGATACGGCTAAAAATGTAGCATCTGGTGCTGCAATTGGTACAGCTCTAGGAGCAGTAGCAGGCTTATTATTTGCACCTAAATCTGGTAAGGAAACTAGAAAGGATATCGCTGATAAATCTAAGGATGTAGCTGACAATGTTAAACATACAGTCCAAGAATCAGTTGATGCTACTAAGGAATTGACTGAAAAAATCATCCATGATGTTCAAGACAATATTGGTGCCCTAAAGGAGAAGAAGGGTCAAGTCGTAGAAGACCTAAAAGAGGAAGCAGCTGACGCTTTAGAAGATGTTGGTGAAGGTATTGCTGAGATAGGTGAAATTGTTGGTGAACAAGCAGAAGAACTAAAAGACGAAATAGAATAGAACAAGAAAATAACTTCGGATAAGGGGGTTAACCTATGGATGCAAATCTTACAATTCAGGATCTTTTTTCTATAATATTATTTATAGTGGGCATTGGTGTGGGTATATACTTTATTTTAGTACTTAGTAAGGTGAACAAAATCTTAGGTCAAGCTAAGGATATGATAGATGATAATCTTAAAGAGATAGATACTACTATCAAACAATTGCCTGATATAAGTACCAATATCAACGACATGACTCGAGAGGCAAATAAGACTATAACAGAACTGACACCTGAGATAAGTGGTCTGGTTCAAAACATAAATTCTATATCCAATCAAGCATCAGCTATCACTGATACAGTAAAGGGTACTACAGATAAAGTTAGTCATACTGTGGATGATGTAGCAAACAGTATCACTGATACAGCAATGGCATTTCAATATGGGTCCAAGAGCCTAACTGACTATTTAAATATTATAATGGAAATCTTTGAAGCGATAAAGAGTTATTTAAGTAAGCGATAGAAAGCCCTAAGTCAAGGGCTTTTTTGTTGTATTTTTATTGGTTGATAATGATATAATTAATGGTATAATGTATACTAGAGAAAGTATATTTATTAACATATATGAGAGGCTGATATCATGAAACGGGTTAAATTGATAGTTAATCCTTCGTCTGGGAGACAAATGGCAGAAACAAGGATAGATACACTAAGCAAGATGTTACTAGATGATGGCTATACAGTCGGTAAGTTTTACACCAGGAAAAAGGGTGATGCAATGAATGAAACCATTGCTACATGCAATGGTGAATGGGACTTTATAATTGTCTCTGGTGGGGATGGCACTGTTAACGAAGTAGCTAAGGGGAATATGTTAAGTGAAAATAAGCTCCCAATAGCTATTCTTTCATCAGGAACAGTAAATGATTTTGCAAACTATATGAAGATCCCTACAAAAATAGTTGATTTTTATAATATGATAAAAAATGGTAAAATTGTAGATATAGATTTAGGAAAGGTTGGAAATGATTATTTTGTAAATGTTGCTGCAGGGGGATTACTTACTAGTGTAGGCTATCAAGTACAACCAGAAGCAAAAGCTATACTAGGAAGAATGGCCTATTATTTAGAGGGTCTGAGAGAATTAACCGTAGAAGGACTATCACCTATTAAGATGAAGTTTGACAGCCAGGAGTATAGCAGTGAGGAATGTGTTTTATTGTTTTTAGTATCAAATTCCTCATCTATAGGTGGATTTAAGAAACTTGCACCTCAAGCTCAAGTGATGGATGGTTTACTTGATGTTCTAATTATAAAGGATTCAGATATTGGTGAAATAGCAAATATATTTTTCAAAATATTAAGTGGAGAGCATATACGACATCCTAATGTTAAGTATTTTAACACAAATAAGATAAGTGTAGCTTGTGATAGTAGGGTTACCATAGATATTGATGGTGAATATGGTGGTATCTTGCCAGCTACTTTTGAAGCAGTTCATCACGGTATGAAAATATTTGTAACCTAGAAAAGAGGTGAATTCATGTCAGATATTAGAATCGATCAAAATGTTGCAGAAATTGAAATGCATCTAAGAAGAATAGATCATACAATAAGAAAAAAGGGTAGAGAGATAATTGCTGATGCTAATATTACTATACCTCAATTTCAAGCTTTGCAGATATTGATATACAATGAACAATTAACCATTGGTGAATTGAGTCAAAAGATGGCTTTGGCTTGTTCTACTATTACTGATTTAGTTGATAGGATGGAAAAATCTGAATTAGTGGTTAGGAGAAGAAATGACAAGGACAAGCGTGTGGTTATAGTAGAGGCTCTTCCTAAGGGACACCATATACTTGAAAAGGTATTAAAGAAGAGAAGGGCCTATTTAAAAGGCAAGATGTTGACTTATGATTTGGATAGAATGGAGGTTTTAAGGCGTGAGCTAGAAGCCTTACATGAAGCTATAGATAGTGAAGATTAGTTAGATTCTATAAAAAGGGGTAATTAGATGAAACTTATCAATAATAGGTTTAGAGTATCGGATAAAAAACATGAAGGTAAGGCACAAGAATCCTTAATTGTAAAAGACTTAACAAACAAAGAGAGAGTTAATTTTATTACAATACTTTATGCTGGTAGGGATCAAAAAGCTATTGATTTTTTCATGGGGGATTTTTTAACACTATCCAATATAAAACATAAAAATCTTGTTGAGTTAAAGGAATTTGATATCATAAAGACAATAAATTTTAAAAAGACTGGTTCTCTGACCTACTATGTCTTATGTGAATATATAAAAAGCCCTAAATTAGTAGACATAGATGAGAAATTATGTCTAAATAAATCCCTGAAGATAATTATTGAGACAATGTGTGTGATTAATTATCTTCATTTTAGGGGTCATGTGTACAAGCACTTAAGTCCTACAAATATATTTTTATCACCTGACAACAATATAAAGCTAAGGGATTTGGCAAGTATATATAGGGATTTTATATATTCACATCATGATTACTTAACAGAGTTATTTATTGCTCCTGAAATGCTTTCATCAAATGAGCAAATTGACAAACTTGTGGATTATTATTCTATTGGAATGTTAATGAAATATTTATTGTTTAAAGATCTCCATGATGAAGAATATACTAAGGATAGTTTTAAAGATGAACTAGAATTGACGACTTATCAACAAATTTTCTTGCTCAATACAATAAAAAATCTTACCCATAAGGACCCAATCTTTAGAAATATCTCATTAATAGAGCATATAGAAAATTTAAATACTACTTTTGGACTTGGCAATGACTGTGAATTAATAAAAGAAAGAAATTATTTAATCTTAAATTCAAAAATAGTGGGCAGAGAAAGAGAAGTGTCTGCACTACTGGATATAGATAGTGAGCTTTCCAATGGGATCAAGAAGTACAATAGACTCGTAATATCAGGAAGGTCAGGATCAGGAAAGACTAAATTAATGAATGAAATAGCCCATAGGTTTGGTCTATTAAATAGAAATATAATTCATATAAAAGGAAGAGAATATAGAGCGGCTGCTAATATAAGTATAATTACTTTGTTAAAGGAGTCATTTAAATTAGCACCTAATGAGCTAATTAATAAATATAGGGATGATTTTAGTGGTCTATTAAATCAAGCTTTTGAAGATGACTTTAGGCCTAATCTATTAGACTTTAAATCTTCTCAGGAAAAACATAGGATTTATATTAGTATAGGTAAATATTTTGCTGACCTATCTAAGTTTAAACCTCTATATATATTGATAGATGATTTAGATGATACAAGTGATGAGTTTAGATATTTTATTAACTATTTAACTAATAAATTGGAAGATCATAGTGTGATTATTATTATTTCTAAGTTGAATGCTGAACTATTTTTAAACCAGATTTTTACAGATAATGTAGCTACTTTAATTGAAAACAATGATAAGGTTTTAGATCTGGAGCTGAATAATCTTAATGAATACAATTCTGGAATACTCATAAAATCTATCTTGGGCATCGACTATGTACCCCTTAATTTTTCTTCCTATGTTTATAAAGAGAGTATGGGCAATCCAAATTATATATATTATATAATCAAGGATTTGTACAGTCGTGAAGAATTGTATATGTCTGAAAAAGGTGCATGGGAGACAAAGGAAAAGGACTATAGTAAAATTATAATACCTATTGATGAAAACCATGTAATAAATAGTCAACTAGACAATATAGGTGAGGATGAATATAGGGTTTTAGAGTTGATTTCATTATCAAAAAATATGGTTACCCGTGAATTATTGAAAAGAGTTTTAAATATTGAACCGGGATCTATGGATGATATAATTTGGACTTTACTTGAATCGAAGATCATTGATGTAAATATAGACGGAGATAATGAGTCTATAAGCATTTATAGTACAGGATTTAAAAGAACTGTATACTCTAAAATATCTGATGATAGAAGGCTTGACCTTCATAAAAAAGTAGCTCAAGTAATTATGGATCTATTTGAAGGAGACTATGAGTTTATAATTGAAGAGTTGCTACATCATCTTGGAAGTTCTCAACAGAGAAAATACGCTTTAGAGCTTGTATTAAAGGAAGCAAGACAACAAGATAACCGATATAGTGATTATTCTATTTTTCTGTGGGAAAATGCTAGCTCACTTGTAGAGGACACAGATGGGGATGAAAGGCTTAATATATTGTATACATTGGTAAATATTTACGAATTCCAGGGTAAGGTTGAGCTTCTGGAACCATGTATAGGAGATCTAATAGATTTAGCCTTTAGTGGCAACAATAAAAAGTATTTAGTGAAAGCTAAATACCATCAAGCAGAATTAGCTCTTAATTCAAATCAATTATATAGGGTTAAAGAAATCATTTCAGAGATTACAGAGATAATCAACGAGGATGCCAACTTAATTGAAGAAGAAATTTTACTTTTGATAACAAAAACCAAGTTAGGATATTCAATGAGTAAATATGATCATGTTATAGAGGATTTGAATCAAGCGGTCAGGCTTTCAGAAGACAATGATCTACTAATATATCTTGGAGATGTATATAATTTATATGGTATATATTATTTTTTAACTGGGGTTCACGACAAAGCTATTGAATTTTTCAATAAGAGTATTAAATATTATGATAAGACCAACAATATTGTTGGAGAGTTCAAGCCTCTAAATAATATTGGTAATATTTATGCTCATGTATATAGTCATAAGGACAAGGCCTTAGAGTTTTACCACAAGGGCTACGAGATAGCAAATAAGTATGGTCTTAAAAAGGCTAGCGCCACTTTGACAAATAATATAGGGGACATTTACTATAATAATTTTGACGTTGATAAAGCACTTGAATATATGGAGGTAACTAGAAATATCTCTAATGAGATAGGGGGTTATAAGGGTATTGTAATATCGAATTTAATCCTTGGCTTAATTTATTTGAGATTGGATGACCATGACAAAGTTGATGAGGTTTATTCTTTTATTAAAAGGATAACCAGTAAAGAAACTATGGTGGATAATGAAATATTAATAGCTTATTATAAATTTATGGGAAAGTACAACTACTACTATGGAAGATTTGAGGAAGCCTTAGATTACTATAATAAACTAAGCCAGATAACAAAAGACTCTGGAACCAGAGATTATTTAATGGCAAAAGCTCAGATGGTTTTTATTAAAGGGACAGTATACTCTGAGTATGATAGGGATATATTGGAAGATATAGTATCTTCTTTTGAAGAACTAAAATTGAACAATTTAGAGCTGGAGATGATATTATATTTAGCTATAGTAGCTGCAATGAATGATGATATTGATTTTGCAAAAAGGATTATCAAGATATGTCCGTCAAATGAGGATATGGATAATGAAGGGTTAAGGGCTTTGAGGGATGCTGTAGATACACGTATTAATCCTACAAAAGAAAAGCTTGTATCCCTTGAAGTGTATGAGGATATGAAAATTCCTGCTGATTACAAGTTAAATATCAATCTTGTTTTGTCCATTGAATGGGAGAGGCTTAAGGTTTATAGAAAATCTATAAATCATTGTTTCAAGGCTTTAGATAATAATTTCAGAAGGGTAGAAAAAATCAAAGACAGGTCTTTAAGATATTCATTTATGAAACATAGATATTCTGACCAGATTAAATCAGATCTAAGCAAATATATAAAGTTGGAATTTGATAAAGATATTGACTATCTTACATTAGATAAGGCGATTGAGGATAATATAAGATATAATGACTTAATTAATATAATGAATCAGTTAGGACCTGATTATAGAGAGATTAGAAATCTTGACAATGAATATGAACAGGTTGATTCTATAGAGGTATTATTAGATGAGTTATCAGATGATTACCAAAATAATCTTGACTTGATTTTAAACTATTTAGGTTATGAGATAGTTGCTAAAAGAGGGTTTATACTAGCTTACGATGAAGATGATAGGAGTTATAGGATATTATCTTCTTTAATTCCAGAAGATAAGGATTTGCCAAAGGAAAATATATTAGCCCAATCCATTAGAAGTTCAGTAGGCATATTGATCAATAGAAACTTGAAGAATATGAGAAATTCTAGATATATTGAATTCCTGCCAACAGGTTCTGTTGGTGTGGTTTGTGTACCTGTTACTAGGGAGAGCCTAGATAGTATTAGCTTTGATAGGAGAAAGAAAAATTCACTATTACAAAAGAGAAACAATGGTCTATTTAAAGACAAGTCAAAGATATTTATCTATTTCGAGTCCGATTCATATCTAAATAAGTTTGAATATGATAAATTATTATTAATCAATCATGTTTCTAGTCTGATACATTTAAATATTGAAAATAAAAATCTCAAAGAGATTACTATTGTTGATAAACTTACTGGGGTAATGACTAGGAATTTTTTTGACCAACAGATAGAAGACATAATTCAAGAGTATGATGATATTCAAGGGAGTTTCAGTCTATTAATGGTTGACATTGACAATTTTAAAGAAATTAATGATAATTATGGCCACCTAGTTGGTGATGATGTATTATCTTTGATAGGTGACAGGCTTTTAAAGAGTGTACGAAATACCGATATAATAGCTAGGTATGGTGGTGAAGAGTTTATCATTATCTTACTTGACACAAGTATTGATGAAGGTAAAAACATAGCTGATAAAATAAGAAAATCTATATCTGAAATACAGATTGCAAATGTAAAAAGGGGTGTTTCAGTATCTGTAGGTCTGGCTCAGTACCCTGTCCATGGTCATTTGAAAAGGGAATTGATAGGAAAGGCTGATCAAGCCTTATATATTGCTAAGGAAAAGAGTGGCAAAAATAGTACAGTAGCATGGGATATTAATATGGGAGAGGGTACAAACATCCAAGATAAGTTGGCAGGTATAATCTCTGGTAATATTAATAAAGACAATAGAAATATTACAGCGGTGATTGATATTTTGGATCTTGTTGAAAGCGAAGAAGATGAATTTGAAAAGATTGCTAAGTTTACTGACTACATGCTGGATCTACTAGAGGCTCAGTATGCTACATTTATTAAATACAATCAAGATTCTAAAGAATACGACCATCTTTATGAAGCAAAGATTAGAAATATAGGTGAATGGGTAAAAACACCTAGAATAAATGCAAATATAATCGACCGAGTTATCCATACTAAGAAAGGTGAATTTTTTACTGATTGGGACAGTTTAGATAATTTAGATCCATTTACACAAGAACCGATTTTGCAATCTGTTCTAATATTACCTTCGATAAAAAATGGTCAAATTGTGGGTCTAATATATCTTTCTGTACCACTAAAGGAGAAAGAGTTTACCTTTGAAGATTTTAATTTCGGAAATCTATTATCTAAAATTTTTACTTTAGCAATCACATAAAGCACAATAGTGCAGTTAATATAGGAGGGTGTTAAATGGCGGTTACAATTAAAGACGTAGCAAAATTAGCAGAAGTATCTATATCCACGGTATCAAGAGTAATCAACGATTCAAAACCAGTAAGCCCTGAAGCTAGGAGGAGGGTTTTGCATGCCATTGAAACTCTTGGATATGAACCAAACGAGGTTGCTAGAAGCCTTGTCACTAAGAAGTCAAACCTTATAGGTGTTATTGTAGATGATATTGGTAGTCACTATGTTTCACAGATTGTTCGTGGTATTGAAGAAATTGGTAGGATGTATAATTACGATATAATACTATCATCTAGTTATGGAAATGCAGATACTGAGCTTAAGTTTTTACAATTATTAAAGACAAAGCAGGTTGAAGGGATTATATTAGTGTCTGAAATAGTTAATCAAGGTGTGGTTGACTATATGAGTAAATCCAAATTAGAGTTTATGTATCTTAATAGGTATTATCACATGCCTGAATTACCAACTATTTCTTTGGATAATAAGAAAGCTGTTAAGACTATGATGGATTATCTAATTGAACTTGGTCACAAGAAGATCTTGTATCTAAGTCAAACAGTTGATATTGAAGAGACCATTGAGAAGTCTAAAATAGAAGCCTATAAGAAATCAATGGAAGAGATAGGCGAAGAGCCAATTCTAGTTCAAATAGATAACCTAAAGGTAGACGGAGGTTACAAGATAGGTCGTGAAATTCTGAAGCTAAAAGAGGAAAAAGGACTAACTGCGGTATTTTGTTGTCAAGATGAACTGGCAATTGGATTAATGAACTATTTGTATGATAACGGTATACGTGTGCCTAATGATATATCTGTTTCAGGATATGGGGATATTAGTGTAGCATCAATATTAAGGCCTACTCTTACAACTATTAAGGAGCCATATTATGATCTAGGTGCTATATCCATAAGAAAGATGCTCAAGAAGCTTATTGGTGAGCCGATTGATGAAGACCAGATCGTATTGCCTATTAGACTTATAAAAAGAGAATCATGTAAAAAAATAATATGATTTATTATATGAAATATGTGGTATAATATACCTAAATAACTTATTTGAAAGAAGGCAAAGTATGTCTAATAGTTGCTTACTTATAAAAACTAAACTTAAAAACCATGGCTTTTGCTATGGTTTTTTTCAATACTTTATCTAAGTGCTAAAATAGTAGGTTAAATAAGCAAAATTGGAGGAATGTTTATGATGAAGGTTTATATTGATGGAAATAGTCTAACATTAGATGACTTTATTAATATCACTAGGCATAATTATTCAATAGAATTGACAGAGCAAGCCAAGAAAGAGATAAAAAAATCTAGGGCTATGATAGATAAGTATCTTGACGAGACCAAGGTTATCTATGGCATTACCACAGGGTTTGGAAAGTTCAGTGACATATCTATTACAGGTGAAGAAGGTAAACTTTTACAAAGAAATCTGATTATTAGTCATGCCTGTGGAGTAGGGCAAGCTTTTGATCAAGAGACTGTTAGAGGTATTATGCTGCTTAGAATAAATGCATTAGCAAAGGGCTATTCTGGCATTAGATTATCTACAATAGGGACTTTGGTTGAGATGCTGAATAAAGGTGTTCATCCTATTATTCCAGAAAAAGGATCCTTAGGCTCTAGTGGGGACTTAGCTCCCTTGTCCCATATGGTCCTAGTTATGCTAGGTGAAGGAGAGGCTATATACAAAGGAGATCAAATGTCTGGTAAGGATGCTATGGCCAAAGCGGGTATTGATGTAATTGAACTTGTGGCCAAGGAAGGTTTGGCCCTTATAAATGGTACACAAGTCATGACATCAGTAGGTGCTCATACTATCTATGACAGTATAAATCTAAGTAAGACAGCTGACTTAGCTGCTGCATTGACTACAGAAGCTTTAAATGGGATTCTTGATGCTTTTGATGAGAGAATTCATATGGTTAGACCTCACTATGGACAAAAATGTAGTGCGAAAAATTTACGTGATATCCTGGAAGGGAGCAAGATGGTAAGTAGGCAAGGTGATCTAAGGGTACAGGATTCATATTCAATTAGATGTACACCTCAAGTTCATGGCGCTAGTAAGGATTGTTTTAAATTTGTTAAGGAAAAAGTGGAAATAGAGATGAATTCTGTAACAGATAATCCGATTATCTTTGCAGATGATGATGAAGTAATATCAGGTGGCAATTTTCATGGTCAACCGATGGCCTTGCCATTTGATTATTTGGCTATAGGTATAGCGGAGCTGGCTAATATATCTGAAAGAAGATTGGAGAGATTGGTCAACCCAAGTCTAAGTAATGGATTGCCAGCTTTCTTGACGGAAAATGGTGGGCTTAATTCTGGATTTATGATTGTTCAATATTCAGCTGCTTCTTTGGTATCTGAAAACAAGATATTGGCACATCCAGCTAGTGTAGATTCCATACCATCATCAGCAAATCAAGAGGACCATGTATCCATGGGAACTATAGCTGCAAGAAAGGCTAGGGATATATTAGAAAATTCTAGAAGAGTAATAGCTATGGAGATATTGGGGGCTTGTCAAGGGATAGATTTAAGGGGCAATAAAGGATTAGGTAAGGGTAGTGAGCTAGTGTATAATATTATCAGAGAGAATATACAGTTCTTGAAAGAAGATAGGATAATGTATATTGATTTGAATAAATCCAATGAGATATTGAAGAGTAATATTATTGTAGAAAAGGTGGAGGAAAGACTAGGTCAATTATTGTAAAGATTGCTTTAAACCATGTTTGTCATCTTAAACCTAATTTTTAGTGCCTATATTAAAGTAAGGAGGTATTTGTAATGGAGTTTTTACCAGGAATAAGGAGAGCGCCAAAGCGAGAACTAAATCTTACAAAGAATGAAATCAAAATTGCTTTACAAAATGCCCTAAGATATATTCCAGAGGAGGATCATGAGGAAATAGCACCTGTCTTCCTAGATGAGCTACTGACTCGGGGCCGCATATATGGATATAGTTTTAGACCAAAAGGACCTATCAAGGCTAGGCCAATACATGAATACAAGGGTAAATGTATAGAGGGTAAAGCATTTCAGCTAATGATTGACAACAATTTGGATATTGACGTTGCCCTATACCCATATGAATTAGTCACTTATGGTGAAACTGGCCAAGTGTTTCAAAATTGGATGCAATATAACTTGGTTAAAGAATATTTACAAGAGCTTACTGATGAACAAACTTTGGTCATATCTTCTGGACACCCAGTAGGTGTATTTAGGTCGGGCAAGACTAGCCCAAGGGTGATTATCACAAATGCTCTGATGATAGGTGCCTTTGATGATCAAGAACACTGGATAAAAGCCCAAGCCATGGGAGTGGCTAATTATGGACAGATGACCGCAGGTGGCTGGATGTATATAGGACCACAGGGAATCGTTCATGGCACATATAATACTATACTCAATGCTGGTAGAATGAAGCTAGGTATTCCTGATGGTGAGGACCTAAGGGGGCACCTATTTGTTAGCTCGGGGCTTGGTGGTATGAGTGGGGCCCAAGGCAAGGCTAGCAAGATAGCAAATGGAGTAGGAATTATTGCTGAGGTAGATTATTCAAGAATAGAGACAAGGCTCAATCAAGGATGGATAGACAAGTCATATGATGATTTGGGATCATTGTTTAAGCATGCCAAAAAAGCCATGGATGATAAGGAGGCTATTGCTCTAGCATATCATGGTAATATTATCGACCTCTTAGACTATGCTGTAGAGAATAATATTCATATAGAGCTTTTATCTGACCAAACATCATGTCATGCACCTTATGATGGAGGATACTGTCCTCAAGGATTGACTTTTGATGAAAGGACTCAAATGTTGGACGAGGATAAACCTAGATTTATAAATGAAGTAAATAAGTCCTTGATACACCATTACAAGCTAATAAAAACATTGGTAGATAGGGGAACTTACTTTTTTGATTATGGAAATGCCTTTATGAAAGCAGTATATGATGCTGGTGCTAAGGATATCTGTAAAAATGGTATAGATGAATCAGAAGGTTTTATATTTCCATCATATGTTGAGGATATCATGGGTCCTATGCTGTTTGATTATGGATACGGACCATTTAGATGGGTATGTTTAAGTGGAAAACATGAAGATTTAATAAAGACTGACCAGGCTGCCATGGAAT
>CAZXWU010000009.1:0-20803 GCA_964644495.1 uncultured Tissierella sp. | reverse complement strand
ACCAATGTTAATCTGGGATAATCCTCAAAGAGCTATGAAACAAAACTTCAATGTCCTAATATCCATGGGTGTTGCAGGCTTGGTCATTGCTGGATTATTTTTCTTGGTCAAGGAGTTTATATTTAATATGGATATTATATATGTCTATCTAATTCTTGTTGGGATATTCATATTATCAGGGGCTATACTCCATAGCTTATTGGTAAAATTAATAGAAAAACAATTTATAGATTTAGAATAGTTGCATATAAGCTGTCAACTAAATGGGCCGAAAGGTCCATTTAGCCTATAATGAATAGTAGAGTTTTAGTTTTCTATATCATTGAACCTCCGTCAATGAGTTTCAAAAAGCTTACCTTAAATGCTTCTTTAGAAGCCTTTATTATTAGTTTCTATAGTATTCTTGTTTATTAGACTGTTATAATGTAAATATATTAAAGAAAAATTAAATTGGGAGTGTTTGGATGAATATTTTGATAAAAGATATCGATATACTAGCTATGGATGAATCTAAGACAGGGATATTTAAGTCAAATATCTATATAGTTGATGATAAGATCCAATATATCGGTGATGATATTGAAGGCAAAGAGGCTCATAGGGTAATTGATGGAAAAAACAAACTGGCTATGCCTGGTCTTATAAATTCGCATACACATATAGGAATGTCATTACTAAGGAATTATGCAGACGATTTACCATTGCAATCATGGTTAAATGATAAGATCTGGCCTATAGAAGACAAGATGAAGGGTGAGGATATATATTGGGGATCCTTGCTTAGCATGGTTGAAATGATAAAATCAGGGACTACTACATTTTGCGACATGTATGACTATATGGAGGAAGTAGCTAGGGGCTTGGACCAATCAGGTATGAGAGGAGTCCTTACTAGGGGTATGACAGGTGGACCAGATGCTGATCTTAAGTTGAAAGAGACAAGGGACCTATATAATAATTGGCATGGCAAAGATGGTAGAATCAAAGTAATGGTAGCTCCTCACGCTATATACACCACAAATAGTAACTTCTTATTAAAGTGTATGGACTTAGCTAATGAATTGAATATAGGTTTAAATATTCATTTATCTGAGACAAAGATAGAAGTGGAGGATAGCTTCAAGGCATATGGTAAATCACCAGTTAAATATCTAGAGGACCTAGGATTCTTTGATATACACACTGTGGCAGCCCATTGTGTCCACCTAGATGATGAGGATATAGATATACTATTAAAAGGCAAGGTATATCCAGTAAACAATCCTACTAGCAATTTAAAACTGGCATCAGGTTTTGCTCCTATAGACAAGATGCTAAAGAAGGGGATGCCAATTGCCCTTGGAACTGATGGCTCATCTAGTAATAATAATCTAGACATGTTTGAAGAGATTAATCTAGCTTCAATAATCAACAAAGGAATTAATTTAGATGCAGTATCAGTTTCAGCTTTAGATGCAATAAAAATGGCTACAATAAATGGTGCAAAAGCTCTTGATTGGGATAAAGAAATCGGATCAATAGAAGTAGGTAAGAAAGCTGATCTAATTCTATTGGATTTGGATAAGCCGCATTTCTATCCAAGGCATAATATGGTGTCAGCTATAAGCTACTCAGCCCATGGATCTGACGTGGATACTGTCATAATTGATGGAAGGGTCATCATGGAAAAGAGGGAGATCAAGACCTTGGATGTGGAGCTGATAAAGTATATGACAGAAAAGCATGCCAAGAATTTAATTATTAGATAAGAGGGATATGCAATTCGTGCAATTCGGGGATACCGTTCCAGTGATATTTCACAAAATCAAAGATTTTGGAAATCTCTACTGTTTGGCACACCGCGGTTCTCGAATTGCATTGTAAGTAAGATCCAAATAATATAATTGTATTCTTGATTTCTAGACATAATATGGTTATAGTATTAATTGACAATGTATATAAAAGGAAAAAGGAGATTAAAAGATGACTATTGAACAAAAGACTATTAATACCATTAGGGTATTATCTGCGGAAGCAGTAGAAAAGGCTAAATCAGGCCATCCAGGATTACCTTTAGGTGCTGCACCTATGGCTTATACACTTTGGGCAAGGGTTATGAACCACAATCCTAAGAATCCAAATTGGATAAATAGAGATAGATTTGTACTTTCAGCAGGACATGGATCTGCCCTCGTCTATTCATTGCTTCATCTCTTTGAGTATGGCCTTACTAGTGATGATTTAATGAACTTTAGACAATTGAATAGTAAAACACCTGGTCATCCGGAGTATGGACATACTGTAGGTGTAGAGGTGACGACAGGACCCTTGGGTCAAGGATTGGCTAATGCAGTGGGTATGGCCATGGCTGAAGCACACTTGGGAGCTCATTTTAATAAAGATAATAATTCTATTATAGACCACTATACCTATGTTATAGTTGGTGACGGAGATATGATGGAGGGTATAGGATACGAGGCAGCATCCCTAGCAGGTTCTCTAGGACTAGGAAAGTTAATTGTTCTATATGATTCCAACTCAATTACCATAGAAGGTAGCACTGATTTAGCATTTACAGAAGATGTATCTAAGAGATATGAGGCTTTTGGTTGGCAAACCCTTGAAGTTGAAGATGGAAATGATATTGATGATATCTTTCTTAAGGTTGAAGAAGCTAAGAAAAATCTATCACAACCGACTTTGATTAAGATAACTACACAAATAGGATATGGTAGTCCTAGTAAACAAGGTAAAGAATCTGCTCATGGTGCTCCCTTAGGAGAAGAAGATTTCCTAGGCATGAAGAAATACTTTGATTGGACAGATGAAGCATTTGTAGTACCTGCCGATGTTAGGGAATATATGAGTAAATTGGTAGACAAGGGAATACAGTCCAATGAAGAATGGGAAAATAAATATGAAGCCTACAAGAAAGAATATCCTGAATTAGCAGGGGATTTTGAATCATGGATGGGATTAGAATTACCAATGGACTATCTAGAATCTGAAGAGTTTTGGGGATTTGAAAAGGATATTGCAACTAGATCAGCATCAGGGATTTTAATCAATAGATTGGCAGAAAAAATGCCTAACCTAATAGGTGGGTCTGCTGACTTAGCTCCATCTAATATGACTTATATAGAAGGCAAGGATGATTTTTCACCAGAAAACTATAAAGGACCTAATCTAAGATTTGGAGTAAGAGAACATGGTATGGGTGGTATCCTAAATGGAATCTACCTACATGGTGGACTAAGACCTTACGGTGGAACATTCTTTATATTTTCTGACTATATGAAACCATCTATGAGATTAGCTTCATTGATGGAGATACCAGTAATATATATTTTAACACATGATAGTATTGGAGTAGGAGAAGATGGACCTACTCATCAACCAATAGAACAATTAGCTATGTTTAGATCGATGCCTAACTTTGTCATATTTAGACCTGCAGATGCTAGAGAAACTGCAGCAGGTTGGTATACTGCTTTAACTAGGATGACTGGACCTACTGGTTTGGCTTTAAGTCGTCAGACATTACCTCTTTTAGATGGTTCAGGCAAGGATGCTCTAAAGGGTGGATATGTGATTAGAAAAGAAAAGGGTAATTTAGACATGATTCTATTAGCTTCTGGTTCAGAAGTTCAATTGGTATATGAAGCTTCTAAGTTGCTAGAAGAAAAAGGAATAGGTGCTAGGGTAGTAAGTATGCCTTCATGGGAATTATTCGAAGAGCAATCTGATGAATACAAAGAAGAGATCCTACCAAGCCATATAACTAAGAGATTAGCTGTAGAAGCAGCTAGTCCACTGGGATGGCACAAGTATGTAGGTATGAATGGCAAAATCATATCAATGGAAAGCTTTGGAGGATCAGCGCCAGGCAACCACCTATTTGAAAAATTTGGTTTTACTCTAGATAATGTAATGGAAAAAGCTTTGGAATTGAAATAAAGAATAAGGGAAATTTCTCAATTGAGAAATTTCCCTTAGTTTTTCTTTTTGTTCTGTTCTTTTAATAATTTGTCTGGAGTTACATCATTCCCCTTGTCGTCAACTACCTTCACATTCATCAGAGTATCCTTAAAATTACCTCTAAAGACCTGGAGATATTCTTGTCTTAATCTATTTTGCTCTTCTTTTTCCTCTTGGGAAAGGCCTTGGGATTTTGATTTTCTTGCCAATTCATTGATACGTTTAATTAAATTCTTCAAATAATCACCTCTTTTATTATTATACCATTAAATTTAATATAAAATCATGGTATAATGATAAAAGATAAGACGGATTAGGAGGTAACTATGTCCAGTATATTTGGTAATAATATAAAAATATCATTATTTGGGGAGTCCCATGGAAAGGCTATTGGTATAAATATTGACGGTTTACCATCTGGTATTAAATTAGATATGGACAATATTAGATACGAATTAGGACGCAGAGCTCCTGGTAGGGACAAACTTTCTACTAGCAGAAATGAATCTGATGACTTTGAAATAATAAGTGGATATTTCAATGATAGAACTACGGGTACACCTTTATGTGCTATTATTAGAAACCAGGACAAGAGGTCTAAGGATTATGACCGAGTAAAGGACTTGATGAGACCATCCCACGCTGATTATACAGGATATGTTAAATATAAAGGCTTTAATGATTATCGTGGAGGAGGTCACTTTTCTGGTAGGCTTACAGCTCCCCTTGTATTTGCAGGTGCTATTGCCAAGGGAATATTACATCAGGATGGTATATTTATTGGAAGTCATATTAAGTCTATAGGCCATCTAGAGGACTTGGATTTTGATTATGCAAGTATCAGTCAAGAGATAATAGACAAGCTTAATAAAAGTTACTTTCCAGTATTGGATGAGTCCAAGGGGCAGATGATGAAAGCTCTAATCCTTGAGGCTAGGGAGGACAAAGATTCCTTAGGTGGTATTATTGAAAGTGCAGTTATTAATCTTAAGGCTGGTGTAGGATCCCCCTTCTTCGATGGCCTGGATGCTCATCTAGCAAAACTACTGTTCTCAGTACCTGGGGTTAAGGGTCTAGAGTTTGGAGCTGGATTTTTATTTGCTAATATGAAGGGGTCTCAGGCAAATGATGAGATCTATATAGAAGATGGTGATGTACTGACTTATACCAACAACAATGGTGGAATCCTAGGTGGGATTTCAAATGGTATGCCTATAATATTTAAGACTGCCATAAAAGCAACCTCATCTATAGGTAAGATTCAGAGGACTGTAAACATAGCTAAGGGCATTAATTCGGAGATCACTATTGAAGGAAGACACGATCCCTGTATAGTACAAAGGGCACTTCCTGTAGTAGAAGCTGTGGCAGCCATTGGGATACTAGATTTGTTAATGGAGGGGTAGGTATGAAATACATATTTTTTTATGAGACTAAGATTGGCCCAATATGTATAGGTCAAGAGGGGGAATATATCACAGATCTAGCTTTTAAAGATGAGTGGGATTTAGAAGACTCTAAGGTTGAAGAAACTCTCTTGATTAAAGAAGCAAAGAAACAATTGGATGAATATCTATCTGGAAACAGGAAAGATTTCGATTTACCTCTCAAAGCTAGTGGGACCGACTTTCAACAAAAAGTATGGAAGACTTTAGTAGAAATTCCATATGGGGAGACAAGATATTATGGACAAATTGCAGAAAGTATTGGAAATCCAAAAGCAGCTAGGGCTATTGGATTAGCTAACAATAGAAATCCCATATCAATATTTATTCCTTGCCATAGAGTAATCGGCAAGAATGGAAAACTTATTGGCTACGGTGGTGGTCTGGATATCAAGGAAGCCTTGCTAGATTTAGAGAAAAACCTCCGGGATAGTTGACTATTCTATATGAAACTATCACAAGATAAACACAATCTTTTGTTATAATGAATAGGAAAGTTCTACTTTTTACTTTTACAAATAATTTTAGATACTATTATGAAAATTACCCTTGCTATGGTATAGTATAAAGAGTAATTTCATTTGAAAGGAGACAAGACATGTTAAATAAGAAAAGAATAGGAATATTAATTATATTAGCACTTATTGCTTTTTCGCTAGCTGGATGCAGTAGCAATTCATCTGGTTCTGATGATGAGATAGTTGCAAAAGTTGGTGATATGACCATTACAAAGGCTGAGTTTTATGATGAATTGGTTAATCAAAATGGTGCACAAGTACTAGATATACTAGTAGCTGATGCAATAATGCAAGCTGAAGTAGAAAAACAAGACATTGAAGTTAATGAAGAAGAGATTGAAGCTGGAGTCCAGGAAATGAGGGACTTTTATGAAAGTGACGAAGCTTTACAGGATGAGCTAGATAAATATGGGCTAACACTAGATGATGTAAGAAATAATATTAAAAGCAACATTCAAATAGAGACTCTATTAGACCCATATATGAATATAACTGACGAAGAGATGGTGCAATACTTTGAAGAAAACAAGGCATCCTTTGGGGAACAAGAGCAGGTTAAGGCAAGTCATATACTAGTTGATACAGGTGAAGAAGCCTTAGAAGTAAAGGCTAGGTTAGATAGTGGAGAGGATTTTGCAGCCTTAGCTAGTGAATATTCACAAGATGATATTAATAGTCAACAAGGTGGAAACCTTGGATACTTTGGCAGAAGTGGCATGGTACAAGAGTTCTCAGATGCTGCATTTTCACTTGAAACAGGTGAGATCAGTGATCCTGTACAATCTACATTTGGTTATCATATCATATTGGTAGAAGACAAGATTGAAGGATCAGAACCTGACTTCGAGACACATAAGGATGAAATCAAAAAGCAGTTAGAATCAACAAAATCATATGAAGCCTATATGGCATGGTATGCAGAAAAATTAGAAGAATATGAGATAACAACATACTTAGATTAATAAAACAATTATACAAACCAAGATACATTGACTCTTAATAAGGTCATGTATCTTTTTTTGTCTTTTTATATAATATTCTAATAAGAGAAAAATAATTTTCTATTGTGTTGTTAAAGAAAAATTATTGGGTATATCTGGATAGAATGATAGAAGGGAGTGTTAATAATGGTAGAGTTTTACAATGATTTGATGGTTTTTTTAAAGAATGAAGACAAAGAAAGTGCAGTAAATTTATGTATAAATGCTCTTGAGAATAAGGATGTTTCAGTAGTGGATCTTTATCAAATGGTCCTAACACCAGCATTAAATAGTATAATCGTTGAATACCCAGAGGATGAGGATTTGATTTGGAGGGAGCATGTTCGAAGCAGTATAATTAGAAGTATTGTTGAATCAGCTTATCCTTACGTCCTAAAGACTAAGGAAGAATTGGCAGAGGCTACTAAAGAGAATGTAATAGTCATGTGTCCTGAGTTTGAAGATCATGAACTAGGAGCTAGAATGGTATCAGACTTCTTTATAATGGCTGGATACAATACTACATTTATCGGTGCTAAGACTCCTCAAAAGACTGTTTTAAAGGCAGTAGAAATGATTTCACCAAAGTATATTTCTATCAGTGTGACCAACTACTATAATTTAATTTCAACTAAGAAAATTATAAGCAAGGTGAAGGAATCAGCAGATCGAGATATTACCTTTATATTAGGAGGAAGTGCTTTTGTTTCTAATCCAGATGCCTATAAAGAAGTAGGCGGGGATATATTACTAGATAGCTTCCAAGAAATTTTGAATTTAGGCAAAGGGGTTGAGTAATTTGGGGCTAGCGCTTAATATTGCTACAAGATTTTTAAAATCAAGCAAGGGACAAACCCTACTTATATTATTGGGAATAACCATAGGAGTTTCTGTACAGATTTTTATAGGCTCATTAATAGATGGTCTTCAGGTTTCCTTGGTAGATAAAACTATAGGTAGTTCATCCCATATAACAATTAAAAAAGAAAATGATAAAGAATACATCTCAGAATATGGGAGTTTAGTAGAAAAATTAGAAAATGATACCAGGTTTTCAGCAGTATCTGTATCATTGGACTCTCCTGGATATATCATAAGCGATGAAGATGCAGACCCAGTGGTAATGAGGGGTTTTGATTTAGATGCAGCAGATAAGATATACAATTTTAATGAAAAATTGATAGAGGGACGCCTTCCAGCATCAGATATGGAGATAATCATTGGTAAAAACCTATCTGATAGTTTAGGGGTAGGAATCGGGGATGGCCTTAGATTTTCAACACTTACTAGGAATTTAGTTGATATTGATATCGTAGGAATATTTGATTTGAAGGTAGCAAGTTTAAACAAATCTTGGTTAATTTCAGGTTTAAATACAGCTCAAACAATTTTTGATGAAGAAAATAACATATCTTCAATAGAAACCCAAGTTGGAGAGGTCTTTGATGCGGATATAATAGCTGATAGCTTAGAGGTTGATTTACAAGGGATAAATTTGGTAGCTACCAACTGGAAGGCTGAAAATGAAGAACTATTATCAGGTCTTACAGGCCAATCAGCTTCAAGTATTATGATACAGGTATTTGTATTATTAGCAGTCCTATTAGGTATATCATCAGTACTGGCTATTTCAGTAGTACAAAAATCAAAACAACTGGGGATTTTAAAAGCAATGGGAATAAAAGATAAAACTGCAAGTCAAGTATTTTTATTCCAAGGCTTGATTTTAGGTACTATAGGAGGGATTCTAGGTACAGTACTGGGAATAGGGATTTCATATGCCTTTTCAACCTTTGTGAAAAACCCAGATGGAACATCCCTGGTACCATTCTATTTGGATTATAAATTTATAGCAACTTCTGTAGTAATAGCAATTGTTGCATCTACTTTGGCAGCCCTTATACCAGCTATTAAATCTTCAAAGCTCAATCCAATGGAGGTGATCAAGAATGGCTAATATATTAGAACTAAAAGATATAAATAAAATCTATGGAGAAAAAATAAAGACTCAGGTGTTATATGATGTGAGCTTAAACTTTGAAGAGTCCTCATTTAATTCAATAATAGGCCAGTCGGGAAGTGGTAAGTCCACCTTAATGAATATTATTGGTACATTAGATAAGGCAACAACAGGTGATGTAATAATAGATGGTAAGAGTATATCTAACATGAATAAAGACCAACTAGCAGTCTTAAGAAACGAGACTATTGGCTTTATATTTCAGTTTCACTTTTTACTGCCAGAGTTTACAGTTTTGGAAAATATTCTTATGCCCTATAGGATCAAAAACAATAGGCTAGATAAAGAGGCAATCGATAGGGCAAATGAACTTATAGACATAGTAGGACTTTCCAAGGTAAGAAACAACAAGGCGACGGATATTTCTGGTGGCCAGCAGCAAAGAGCTGCCATAGCCAGATCTCTGATCAATAATCCTAGGATAATATTGGGAGATGAGCCTACAGGAAATCTAGATTCAGAAACCACAGAGACTGTATTTGCTTTATTAAAAGATATCAATAAAATATATAAATCCACATTTATACTGATAACACATGATAAGAAAATAGCTGAAAGAGCTGACAGGATTATTGAGATTAAAGATGGAAGGATAAATATGGATATTTCAAATATGTCCATGTAAATATATCTATGAAGACACAGGGTCTGTCCAATAGTCAGTCCTGTGTTTTTTAGATGAAAGATTTTTTGTATATTGACTGCAAATAATGGGAATGATATAGTTAAATGTAGT
Organism: uncultured Tissierella sp.; assembly: GCA_964644495.1. GTDB lineage: Bacteria > Bacillota > Clostridia > Tissierellales > Tissierellaceae > JAAYTL01. The sequence goes on along the minus strand of CAZXWU010000009.1, from coordinate 11,147 downwards.
TGCGAATCATTTGCATTTACATATTTATAAATTGATAGCTTTTGTGGAGGTTAGGCATGATTATGTGCAAAAAAAATAGAATACTTTTAAGCTTATTACTTCTTATAAGTATTGGTTTACTAGGGTGCGGAGACACTAGTGAAGTAGATAATAATGATGGATTAAAGGTATATACAAGTTTTTATCCTATTTATGATTTTACATCCAAAATAGGGGGAGACAAGGTGGTAGTTAACAATATGGTGCCTTCTGGATCGGAACCACATGATTGGGAGCCTGCCGCATCGGATATAGTAAATCTTGAAAGAGGGGATATGTTTGTCTACAATGGTGCTGGAATGGAGCATTGGGTAGAGGGTGTATTAGGAAGTCTTGAAAACCAGGACTTACTAGTAGTTGAAGCCTCTGTGGGGATAGACTTATTGGCTAGTGAGGGTAATCATGAACATGATCACTACCATGGTCAGTATGATGCCCATGTTTGGACAGATCCCTTAAATGTAAAGATTATGATGGAGAATATCATGAAGGGTCTTATCCAAATAGATCCTATCAACAAGGGATATTATGAAGAAAACTTTCAAAGATATAGTGAGGAATTAGATTTACTTGATCAAGAATTTGAGTCTAGATTGTCTCACTTGACAAACAAGGATTTTGTAGTATCCCATCAGGCGTTTTCCTATATGGCAGAGGCATATGGACTAAATCAAATAGCTATAGATGGACTTAGTCCAGATTCAGAGCCAAATCCAGGTAGGATGGCAGAGATTATCGACTTTGTAAATAAGAATAATATAAGAGTCATATTCTTTGAAGAATTGGCTAGTCCCAAGCTAGCTAATACGATATCTGATGCTACAGGAGCTCTTGTTGATGTATTAAACCCATTGGAAGGCTTGAGCGATGAAGAGATTCAAAATGGTGATGATTATTTCTCTGTTATGAGAAAAACCCTTGATTCACTATCTAAGGCCCTACAATAAAAAGAAATTAACAATTAGAAGGTGTACTATGGAAAAGATAATTGATGTAGAAAATCTATACTTTGCCTACAAAAATGAATATATATTAAAAGACATAAATTTTTCAATTAAGTCTGGTGACTTTGTCTCCCTTATTGGTTCAAATGGAGCAGGTAAATCCACCCTTGTCAAGCTTATACTTGGAGAACTGATAGTAAAGGAAGGCAGTCTGAAGATATTAGGTCAGAGACCTAAAGATTTCAAGGAATGGTATAGGATTGGTTATGTGCCTCAAAATGGTGGTCAATCTATAAATAGTTTCCCTGCATCTGCAGAGGAGATAGTCCAGGCAAATCAGTTTTCTCAGATAGGTCTATTTAGATTTCCCAAAAAAGAACATAGGCTTAAAACCCATCAAGCCCTTGACCTAGTAGGGATGACTCTCTACAAAAAAGAATTGGTAGGGAACCTGTCAGGTGGACAGCAGCAGCGTATTTTATTGGCTAGGGCTTTGGTAAATGATCCTGGGATATTGATACTAGATGAGCCAAATACAGGGGTTGATGATTCTACTATTGAGTCTTTTTACAACTTAATCAAAGAGTTAAATGCTAGACTGGGAATTACGATATTGATAGTGACCCATGATGTAGATAGGGTTTCCAAATATGTATCAAGGACTTTTTGCTTGGAGAAAGGCTCTTTAGTTGAATTATCCAAAGAAGATGTCATACATGAGTTGTCTCATAAACATAAGCATCCATCAATAAAACCAAAGGGAGATGATGCTTAATGGAAATATTTGAATACGCCTTTATGCAAAAAGCTTTTGCCGTTGGTATTATGCTAGCAATAATAATCCCATGTATAGGTGTTGTAGTAGTATTGAAGCGATTATCTATGATAGGAGATGCCTTATCCCATACATCCCTAGCAGGTATAGCTGGCGGGCTTATTTTGGGAATAAATCCTGTTATAGGCGCTATTATTATAACTATAATTGCTGCCTTTGGGATAGAGTTCATACGAAAAAAAATACCAAAATATGCAGAGATGTCTATAGCTATCATCATGTCAGCTGGAATTGGACTAGCTGGTGTCTTATCAGGTTTTGTCAAAAGCACGGCTAATTTCAATAGCTTTCTATTTGGTTCTATAGTTGCCATAAGTGATTTTGAAATGTATTTGGTAACTGGGATTAGTATTTTTGTCTTATTAACTTTTATATTTCTATACAAGGAACTATTCTTTGTATCCATGGATGAAAGATCAGCAAGACTGGCAGGTATACCTGTAAATACAGTTAATTCAATATTTACAATGCTAACTGCCATAACTGTATCCATAGCTGCTAGGACAGTAGGGGCTTTGATAGTTTCATCCTTGATGGTAGTCCCTGTTGCATGTGGCATGCAATTCGGTAAGTCTTATAAGCAGACAGTTATATATTCAATTATATCCGCAGTTTTATTTACAATAATTGGATTATTTATTTCATATTACGGCCATCTAAGACCTGGAGCTACTATAGTATTGGTTGGTGTTATATCTTTACTCTTGATTATCATTATAAAAAAGATTATGGGTAAATCCTTTGTATAAATTGGAATTTGAGGTGGTATAATGAAGAAAACTTCAATTATAAAATGGCCTGAAGGTTTAAAAAGAACAAAAACAAGAGAAAGTGTACTTTCTGTTTTACTGGATTCTCATTCACCCTTAAGTGCCTTGGAGATCTTTTCGGAGATAGAGAACAGAGGGGAAAGGATATGGATGTCTACTGTCTATAGGGTTCTTGACGCTTTTCTTGAACATGACTTGGTGACTAAGACATCAGTATTAGATAATGAAATCACCCTCTATGACTTAAAAAGTTCTGGTCACAAGCATTATGCAGTATGTGTAGGCTGCCACAAGATAATTACCATGGTCAACTGTCCCATGGATGATTTCCAAGCAAAGTTCAAGGATAATGATCTACAGGTAACAGGACACAAGGTAGAAGTTTATGGCTATTGCAAAAAGTGTAGATAGTTCTAATTTATAAAATTACAATTTGATTTTTGTAACATTTGTGTTATAATTTAATACATTAATATAAATAATGAATCTTAGCTTTGATTTGGTAAAGTATAATTTATGATGGTTAAAAGAGAGGACCCTATTGGTGGGAGGGGTCTATCCTAGTAAGTTAGAAGTGCGCCAATGAGCACCTTGTCGAATAGGTAAGTAGATTAGGGCGGTGGTTCCCGTTATAGAACTAGAGCATGTAAGTGCTTGACTTAAGTTGGATGTAAGTCCTAAACAGAGTGGAACCGCGAAAGTAACCTTTTGCCTCTGTATATTTAGATATACAGGGGTAGAAGGTTTTTTATTTATATAAAAAAATTTGAGGAGGAAAGTATCAATGATTTATAATAATATATCAGAAACAATAGGTCGTACACCTTTAGTGAGAATTAATAATACTGAGAAGGGTATGGCAGAAATTTTAGTAAAAGTGGAAGGTTTTAATCCAGGAGGAAGTGTCAAAGATAGGCCTGCTCTTTATATGATTAAAGATGCAATTGAAAGAGGACTACTGAAGGCAGGAGATACAGTAATTGAAGCTACAAGTGGCAATATGGGTATAGCCATATCCATGATTGGTGCTTCTATGGGGATCAATGTAATAATTGTAATGCCTGACACTATGAGTTTGGAGAGAAGGAGAATCATGACTGCCTACGGTGCAGAATTGATTTTAACAGAAGGAAAACATGGGATGAGGGGTTCAGTAGATATGGCGGAAAAACTTGCTAAGGAGAAGAATTATTTCCTTACAAGACAATTTGAAAATGAAGCCAATACTCTTTCTCACATGGAGACGAGTGCAAGGGAGATTCTTGAAGATACAGAAGGAGACATTGACGCTTTCGTTGCAGGTGTAGGCACTGGAGGTACTATAAGTGGTGTAGGTAAAATTCTCAAAGAACACAATAAGGATATCCTAACAGTTGCTGTCCAGCCGATAAAATCACCTGTTTTAACTGGTGGGGCACCATCAGGTCATGGTATCCAAGGGATTGGAGCCAACTTTGTTCCTGAGATATATAATAAAGATGTAGTGGATGAAGTGATAGATATGGATGAAGAGACAGCCTATGAAGCTGCAAGAAATTTAGGAAAAAATGAAGGGATTCTAGTAGGTATGTCATCTGGTGGAAACCTTGCAGCAGCTATAGAAATTGCCAAAAGATTAGGAGAAGGAAAAAGAGTTGTAACTGTATTACCTGATACAGGCGAAAGGTATTTATCAACAGTTTTGTTTGAAGAAGAATAGAGGTAGACTAACTATGTTGAATTTCATCAGATTGCAAGGTAAAAATATTCTAACAAAAGATCCAGCAGCAAAAAGCTTGCTGGAGGCTATAATCACTTCACCAGGATTAAAAGCTTTGGTATACCATAGAATATCCCATAGATTATTCAATAAAAATAGAAAACTATTTGCAAGATTGATCTCTCAAAGAGCAAGAAGGATAACAGGAATAGAGATCCATCCAGGGGCTAAGGTTGGAGAGAAACTTTTTATAGATCATGGTATGGGGATTGTTATTGGTGAGACTGCAGAGATTGGTAATAATGTTACTATATTTCATGGGGTTACTCTAGGTGGAATTGGTGGAGAAAAAGATGAAAAAAGACATCCAACAGTAGAAGATGATGTAGTAATAGGTGCAGGCGCAAAAATCCTTGGCCCAATAACAATTGCTAAAGGTGCAAAAATAGGGGCAAACTCAGTGGTATTAAAGGATGTCCCTCCCTATACTACAGCAGTAGGGGCGCCAGCCAGAATTATAGAGAAATAGAGATAGTCTAAAACAATAAAAACCTAGGAGGGTTACGAGGCCACTGAAAAAGTATCGTTTTATCTGTTTTGTCCAAACTCTCAATTAGGATGACAGGCAAGTGACTTTTTTAAGTGGCCTCGAGTTTATATCCAATATAATAGGTTATACAAGAAGGAGATAGTCGGCTAATTAGCTGATTATCTCCTTTGTTTTTTATAACGAACAGGAAAGTTCTACTTTTTTGTTTTATGAATTATTGAACTTTCCGTCAATGAGTTTCAAAAAAACTACCAATTTGATTATGCAAATCATCTAGTTGGAAATATAATTTATTTTTGAATGATTTTGAAGTATTATGTATTATTTTGTAGGGTAACGGTAACATTAATCTATGATATAAAAATTAGTTAGGAGGGAAATAATTATATGATTACATTACAAATGGACATGATACAATCAATTGGTCTAGCAGTTATATTGCTATTAATTGGTATGAAGTTAAGAAAATCAGTTAAATTCTTTGAAAAATATTGTATTCCTTCACCAGTTATAGGAGGCGTATTATTTGCTATTATAACTCTTATACTTAGATTAACTGGTGTTCTTGGATTTGAATTTGATGATACATTGCAGAAATTTTTCATGACAATGTTCTTCACATCAGTTGGATTCAACGCAAGCTTTAAGGTACTTAAAAAAGGTGGTCCTAAGGTATTACTTTTCTTAGGAGTTGCAACATTACTTGTAGTATTGCAAAATGTAGTCGCAGTTGCTTTATCTGGATTAGTTGACGTACATCCATTACTAGCTCTTATGACAGGTTCAACACCTATGACAGGTGGTCATGGTACAGCTGCAGCTTTTTCTCCAGATATTGAAGCAATGGGAATAGGTGGTGCACAAACAGTTGCCCTTGCAGCAGCAACATTTGGTCTTGTTGCAGGATCAATGATGGGTGGACCAGTAGCTAATAGACTAATTGTTAAACATGACTTAATTAACAAGAAGAAATCTTCTGTAAGCATTGATGAAGATATGCTTGATGGAAAAGAATCAGTACTTGACGGCGAAAAAATTGGTATGGCATTCTTCCAAATCCTTATTGCAATGGGTATTGGTACTTATATATCAGCTCTAATTGATTCAACAGGATTTACTATGCCAGGATATATCGGTGGAATGCTTGTCGCAGCTGTAATGAGAAATGTTTCCGACGCAGGAGCATACAAAACTCCGCAAGAGGAGATTGGTGTAGTAGGGGACGTTGCACTTAACTTGTTCCTTGCAATGGCACTTATGACATTGAGACTTTGGGAACTTATAGACTTAGCTATCCCAATGCTAATCCTATTATTAGGTCAAGTAATATTAATTTATCTATATACAACATATGTTACTTTCCCAATTATGGGTAGGGACTATGACGCAGCAGTTATTTCAGCAGGTCATTGTGGATTTGGTATGGGTGCCACACCTAATGGTGTTGCTAACATGCAGTCAGTTGCACAAAAGTACTCTTACTCAGCAGTAGCTTACTTTGTAGTTTCACTAGTTGGTGCCTTGTTCATTGACTTTACAAATGCATTCGTAATAACAACATTTATTAACCTGTTTGGTTAATCATATGAATAAAAAAATCCGTAAAACTTAGATAGTTTTACGGATTTTTTTATTCATTCTAAAGTTAAATAGAAATCTAATCTATCTTAGCAACAATACCTTCAATAAATTTCCTAATATTAATAGTGCCTCTTTTTTTTGAGTTTCCTTGTATATAATTCATTTCTTGCCTAACTTGTGAAAAATCAAATAACAAAGTTGAGTACTCCATAAATATAGGATTGTAATAGTCGTCTATGCCAAACTCAGCAATATTGACTAAGGCCTTTTGTATGGTTCGACGTATCCTTTGTTCTACAGTGTTTGGCTTGGTTTGGGAATCTTTGTCCCTGCTTTCTTCATTTGCAATTTCTATATAGAAATCCTGTAGTTTATAAGGTGAATTCTTGTCTTGTCCTTTTGAATCCAGTATCTTGTTAATAAGTGATATAAGATTCTTTGTACCAGGATCGCTAATTACTCCAATGTTAGTTAATATTGTATCAATTGTTTGATCTCTGTTTTCCTGTGATCCATTCCTATGATTAGCTTGAGCTACGCTACCTAATGCTTTCTTGATAAGTGACATTGATTTTTCCAACTCGATATTTCGAGTTACATTTTTTATTACATTGACTACTTCAATAACATTAATTGGCTTTTTAATGAAGAATAAGACCCCATTTTTATAAGCATTTGCCACCATGCTTGGGTCTTCCACTTGAGATATCATGACTATTTTACCCTTGTAACCTCTCTCTAAAATACCGTTTACAATTTCTACTCCATCAGTAGAAGGCAATAAATAATCAACCAGGACTATGTCTGGATCATAGAATAGTATCTCATCTATAACATCCTTACCATTATTGAATTCTGCTACTACTTTTCCTAGATCATTCTGCCTAATTATATTTTTTATCATACTAACTACGCTAACATCATCATCTATAATAATAAAAGTATTTTTCATAACATTATCCTTTCAATTCATTTAAGGGTATTCTTACAGTAAAAGTGCTACCTATCTTCTCTTTTGAATCAACTTCAACAGAGCCACTTAAACTGTCAATTATATATTGTACATGGGATAGCCCTATTCCTGTTGATGGGTTGCCATTAGCTGAGTCATATTTTGTGGTAAATCCAGGATTAAATATATAAGGCAATAAGTCTTTGCTTATTCCAGAACCATTGTCTGAAATCTTAATAATATAGTAATCTTTATCTGCTTTTCCTTTTACATTGATTTTACCAGTCTCATATATTGAATCAATAGAATTTGTTATTAAGTTATTGATTATTGTAAAAAGATAGTAGTAGTTTTTTATCATAATATTGTTAGCAAACTTGATATTTACTTGGATATCCTTATTCTGATATTCAATATATCTACTTAAGTTACTTTCTATTATGGATCCAATATCGTTGAGATACATAGACTTAGAAAATTCAAAGTTATCAGCATATGATTTAAATCCACTTAAGACTCTGTTATAATCTTTTTTGATTTCATGAACTTCCCTAGCTAGGTCTAAAGCTAATTCATTTATTTCTTCATTACCTTTAGTATTCTCATATAGTTTATAGGCCTTACTCATTACATTTTCAATATCTGATGTTGATTTTGTCAGATAGAATATTTCAGATTGAAGATTTGAGATTATAGTGTTTAATTGATTGTATCGTTTTTTGTGTTCTCTTTCTTTAACTATTATCTCTTGGTACTTGATTAAGAAAAAGATAATATAGGATATAAATGCTCGTATAGCTCCTATGAATAAGATATACCTTATTAAGTCTACATTTATATTATTTCTTATAAGGGCTTCAACTATATTACTGACAACATCTATAAGGGCAAGGTGATAAATTATTTTGATAGGACTATCTTTAAATTCTCTTACCCTCAATATATAAAAGAGCAATCCAAATAGTAAATAATATAAAGCTCCTGGGAAATCAATAACTAGCAAATCTAATATATTTTCAAATCCGCTAAGAATATTGATAAGACCCCGCAAAATCAGTATGGATATGCCTGTAAATAGTGCTAAATATATTTCATGAAGTTCATCAAACAATAATAAAACCAATCCAATTGCGATTACACCTGCAGAGAATCTAAAATCCCCAGCAAAAGGATAAAAGTACAATTCACCACATAATGTAATTGTAATGATAGATAATATATATTTTAAAATATTATTTGTGTCTTTTTCACCATTCATTATTATACCTCCGAATTATTATTATACCATAATCAGTGGGAAAAATTGAATTTTTAGTTTCTTGTTTACTTTTAAATATATTAGTGTATAATTAATATAATATCATTACAAAGATCAAGAAGAGTAGCCATGATATAGGTCTAAAGCGAGTTAGGGTTGGTGGGAGCCTGATGATTTCTAATATGGTGAATGGACTTGTGAGTTCATACCTGAATACATAGGGTATGGGGTTAATCATCCTTATAAGATTAGAGTTGGCGTATGCAATTAGAGTGGTACCGCGGAATTAACCTTTCGTCTCTTATATAGAGATGGAAGGTTTTTTATTTTTAGGAGGGATAATATGGATAAGAAAATTGTTTTTAGTGGAATTCAACCATCGGGGGAACCCACCATAGGTAATTATATAGGGGCCATAAGAAATTGGGTAGAGATTCAAAATGAGAAAGATTATGACTGTATATATTGTGTAGTTGATATGCATGCTATAACAGTAGCTCAAGTTCCTAAGGATTTAAGAAAACATACATTGGAAGTTCTTTCATTATTAATGGCTGCAGGAATAGATCCAGAAAAATCTACCTTATTTATTCAGTCCCATGTAGCAGCCCATTCTGAACTAAATTGGGTTCTTAATACAATGACTTATATGGGGCAACTTAATAGAATGATACAGTTCAAAGAAAAGTCAAGTCGAATGGAAGATGGTAGCATTAACTCAGGACTATTTACTTATCCTGTGCTAATGGCTGCAGATATACTCTTATATGAAACGGACTTTGTGCCTGTAGGAGAAGACCAAAAACAGCATTTAGAATTAAGTAGAGATGTAGCAGAAAGATTTAACAACAGATACAGTGATACTTTTAAAGTTCCAGAACCATTAATAAAGGAGCAGGGAGCTAGAATAATGAGTCTACAAGACCCTGAATCCAAAATGAGTAAATCTGATTCGAACCGAGATGCATTTATACTGCTATTAGATGATTCTGATTCAATAAGAAGAAAGATAAAAAGAGCTGTCACTGATTCTGTAGGTGTAGTTGCTTATAATGATGATCAAAAGGGAATGGGAAATTTACTGAATATTTACTCTGCATTTACAAATGAGAACATAAGCACCATTGTAGCTAGGTATGATGGCAAAGGATATGGAATATTTAAGGAAGACCTGGCAGAAGTGGTAATAGAAGGTCTTAGGCCGATTCAAGAAAGATACCATAATCTAATTAACAATAAGGATTATCTTGAAAAGATATATAAAGAAGGTGCAGCGAAAGCAGAGCATAAAGCCATGAAGACTTTAAGAAAGGTTTATAAAAAGATTGGATTCATACCGAAATAAACAACAACAAGATAAACAAAACAAGACAAGGGGCGTTTCTCTTGTCTTGTTGTTGCCTTAGCGTGAACAAAGTTTCACGTCCCCTTTGTTCATTTTAGACGGTGAATCTTAATTTACACCTAGGATCCTCCGATAGCGCCTAGGAGGATATTGTTATTCATCCCTAATTAGAATTTGCTATTTAATATTTTCCATTGCTTTTTTAGCAAATTCGGTGGTGACTATCTTGTCAAAATCTGCCCTTTTATCTAATTCGCCAGCTAGCTCCATTATGTGCATTAGATGGTCCATTCCTTCCTCAGTAATGATCAGATCTGGCTTCCAGCTATCTTGTGATCTATATCTGTCTATTAGTGCAATCAATACATCATCTTCAGTATCTGGGAAATGTGGTTTTACAGCTTCTGCGATTTCTTCTAAACTATGATTTTCTACCCATACCATACTCTTATATAGAGCATTAGTGAATTTTTGAATTATTTCTGGATTTTCTTCCATGTATTCTTTAGTAGTTGAATAGCATGTATATGGAATATATCCTCCTTCACCACCTATGGAGGCAACAATATAGCCATGGCCTTCTTTTTGTATTGTTGATGCTACTGGTTCAAATAAAGATACATAGTCTCCTTCCCCACTAATGAATGCGCCAGGTAGGGCATCAAATTGAACATCAGTCCTCACAATTACATCTTCATCAAGTACAAGTCCTTTGGACTTGATTACGTATTCTAGTGTCATTTCAGGCATTCCGCCTTTTCTACCACCGAGGACTGTTTTTCCTCTGAGTTTGTCGAAGTTAAAATCATCATCTTGTTCTCTAGCAACTAAAAAAGTTCCGTCTCTTTGTGTTAGTTGAGCAAAGTTTATAGCATAGTTATCTCGTCCCTCGTTATAAACGTAGACTGATGCTTCTGCACCCATAAAACCAATATCAGCTTCTCCACTTAGCATAGCAGTCATGACCTTATCAGCACCACCACCAATTATAAGTTCTACATCTAAGCCTTCTTCTTCAAAAAAACCTTGGGTTAAAGCTACGTACTGTGGGGTATAAAATAGAGAGTGAGTAACTTCCATGAGTCTAATTTTTTGATGAGGACTTGATTCACATCCTGTGACAAGCATGGATAATGCTAATACCACTATCAATAGAAGGGGTAAAAATTTGTGT
>CAZXWU010000008.1:17083-20828 GCA_964644495.1 uncultured Tissierella sp. | reverse complement strand
CAGTCATAGGTGAAGTCATAGAAGAGGGTATGTATATAATTGAAGATGGGAAAAAACAAAATATAGGTGAACCTAAATCAGATGAATTATATAGGGTTTTGACTAAATTTAATTAAGATATGTCAAAAATTAATAAATGGGTATAGATAATATAATGATAATTATGGGGGGATAATATGGCGTACATGAACAAATATAATTATTGGCTAGAGAGTGAATATTTCGATGAAGAAACCAAGGAAGAACTAAAGGGTATTGCAGAGGATCTAATAGAGATAGAAGATAGGTTCTATGCGGATTTAGAGTTTGGTACAGCAGGCTTACGTGGCAAGATTGGTGCAGGGACCAATCGTATGAACAAATACACTGTAGCCCTGGCTACACAGGGACTAGCTCAGACCATTGTCAATAAGGGGCAAGAAGCTATGGATAGAGGGGTAGCCATAGCATATGATGTTAGGCATCATTCTGATACATTTTCAGAAATAGCTGCAAGGGTATTAGCTTCACATGGAATCAAGTCATACTTATTCGATGGGATTAGAGCTACACCAGTACTTTCCTATACCATAAGACAGTTAAAAACCATATCAGGCATAGTTGTGACTGCTAGTCACAATCCACGTGATTATAATGGATACAAGGTATATTGGGAAGAAGGCTCTCAAATCCTAGATGAGATTGCTGATGAAATCCTAGATGAGATTGGGAAGATTAAAGATTTCAATGAGATCAGGATCATGGATTTAGATAAAGCAATAGACTCTGGACTGATAGAATACATCGGAAGTGAAATAGATGATAAATACAACCAAGAATTATTAAGCATGGCTATAAATGAAGACATAGATAAGGATATAAAAATAGTATATACCCCACTAAATGGTACAGGTAATCTACCAGTGAGGCGAATCTTAAAAGACAGAGGATTTAAAAATATTATCATTGTTCCTGAACAAGAAAAACCTGATCCTAACTTTACCACTGTAGGATATCCCAATCCAGAAGATCCAAAGGCTTTTGACTATGCAGTAGACCTGGGTAAGAAAGAAGGGGCTGATATCCTCATAGCCACAGACCCAGACTGTGACAGGATTGCAATGATGGTCAATGATGGTAGTGGTGACTTTGTATTTTTAAATGGCAATCAAACTGGAGCCTTGCTAGTTAACTATGTAATAAGTTCAAGACATAAAAATGCTACACTTCCAGGCAATGCAGCTATTGTAAAGAGTATAGTTACTGGGGATTTGGGTAAGGCCATAGCTAATAAATATGATGTAGAGACCTTTGAGACCTTAACGGGTTTTAAATTTATATGTGAGAAGGCCAATGAATGGGATATTACCAATGAGTACACCTTCCTATTAGGATATGAAGAGAGTATAGGATACACCTATGGGACTCATGTAAGAGACAAGGATGCAGTAGTAAGTTCTATGTTGATAGGAGAGATGGCAGCTTATTATAAAAAACAAGGTAAAAACATTCTACAAGTATTAGAAGATCTATATCAGGAATATGGCTACTATAGAGAAAAGCTCATATCCATAGTACTGGAAGGGGTAGAAGGTAGTAGAAGAATAGGTAGGATGATGGATCACTTTAGAGAAAATGCAATAAATAGTATAGATGATATGAACTTAGAAAAGACTATAGATTATCTCTATGATGAAACAGGGAATGCAAAGTCTAATGTCCTAAAATACTATCTAGATGATGGGTCATGGTATGCTATTAGACCATCAGGTACTGAACCAAAGATAAAACTATATATCTATTCCAAGGATAAAAGCGATGAAAAGGCAAAGAAAAAGATAAGATTAATAGAAGAAACAGTAACAGAAAAAATGTATAGTGTAGAGTAGTGGAAAGCCCACACAACCCTTTAATACGGTAGTGTGGGCTAAATTTAGCCTTGATATATTGTATAAAAATTTGGAATATGTTACACTTTCATTAAGGATAAATATGTTTTAAGAAGTATAATTTTATATATAAAGGGAGGAATTATATTGTATGAAATAGTTCATAAAGAATTGCTTGCACCAAGTATATATTCGATGGACATTTTAGCTCCAAGAGTAGCAAAAGCTGCCCTACCAGGCCAATTTGTTATAATCATCGTTGATGAGAACGGTGAAAGAGTCCCCCTTACTATTTGTAATTCTGATGCAGATAAAGGTACAGTGACCATAGTTACACAAGCTGTGGGAGCGTCTTCAAAAAAACTTGTAGCAAAGGAAGTTGGAGAGTACATAAAAGACTTTGTAGGACCCTTAGGAAAACCATCAGAATTTGTTAATGAAAATATTGAAGAGCTGAAGAAAAAGAAGATCCTATTTGCAGGTGGAGGAGTAGGAGTCGCACCTATAATACCACAGGCTAAATGGTTACATGAAAAAGGAATAGATTTTGATGTAGTAATTGGATTTAAGACCAAAGATATTATAATTCTAGAAGAACAATTTTCAGAATATGCTGAAAACCTTTTCATAGCAACAGACGATGGATCCTATGGCTTTCATGGCTTTGTAAATAGTGGAATAGAAGACTTGGTTCTTAAGCAAGGGAAAGAATATGACCTAGTCATTATTATAGGACCTATGGCCATGATGAAGTTTACATCACTTACTACAAAGAGACTAGGCCTAAAAAGTATAGTTTCTCTCAACCCTATAATGGTTGATGGTACAGGTATGTGTGGTGCATGCAGGGTTACCATAGATGGTCAAACAAAATTTGCATGTGTAGATGGTCCTGAGTTTGAAGGGGACCTTGTGGATTGGGATGAGGCATTGAGAAGACAGGGTCAATACAAAGAGGAAGAAGCCCAAAATGACCACGATTATTGTGGCTTAGTAGGAGGTATGACCAATGAGTAAATTTATTAGTGTACCAATTACCTACCAGGACCCAAGTGAAAGAATACATAATTTTGAGGAAGTCTGCTTGGGATACAGTAAAGAAGAGGCCATAGAGGAAGCCAAGAGATGTATTCAATGTAAAAAACCAACATGCGTACCCCTATGCCCAGTTAGTATAGATATACCAGGTTTTATATTAGAAATAGCAAATGAAAACTTCAGACAAGCAGCCCAGATACTAGCAGACTATTCAGCCCTACCAGCAGTATGCGGAAGAGTATGTCCTCAAGAAGACCAATGCGAAAAGACCTGTATTTTAGGCAAAAAGGGAGATCCAATAGCCATAGGAAAGCTAGAAAGGTTTGCAGCAGACTGGGCTATAGACAATGGCTTAATTCTAGGAAGGACAAAGGAAGCTAATGGGCATAAGGTGGCAGTCATAGGTTCGGGTCCAGCAGGGATCACTTGTGCCGGAGAACTAGCAAAAGAAGGTTATGAGGTCAAGATATTTGAAGCACTACATGAGCCAGGTGGAGTCCTGGTATATGGTATACCAGAGTTTCGACTACCAAAGGATAAAATTGTAAAAGTAGAAATTAATAACCTTAAAGAGCTAGGTGTAGAAATAGAGACTAATGTCATAGTAGGTAGAACAATGACAGTAGAAGAAATATTTGATGAAGGATACGAGGCAATCTTCATAGGTTCAGGAGCAGGTCTACCAGTTTTTATGAATATTCCTGGAGAGAACACCAATGGAGTATTCTCAGCAAATGAATTTCTGACTAGGAACAATCTGATGAAAGCCTATAGAGATGATATGGATACACCGATAAAGGTCGGTCAAAGAGTAGCGGTAGTAGGCGGAGGTAATGTGG
>CAZXWU010000008.1:0-17073 GCA_964644495.1 uncultured Tissierella sp. | reverse complement strand
GACTTGGGGCAGAAGTTCACGTCATATATAGAAGGACCAAAGAAGAACTACCGGCAAGGGCGGAAGAAGTAGAAAATGCAATAGAAGAAGGGATTATATTTGAATTTTTAACTAATCCAGTAGAAGTATTAGAAGATGGAAAAGGTTGGGTAAAGGGATTAAGATGTATCAAGATGGAACTAGGAGAGCCAGATGAATCAGGTAGAAGAAGACCTTTACAAATAGAAGGATCAGACTTTGATTTTGATGTAGAGACTGTTATAATGGCTCTAGGTACGTCGCCTAACCCACTTATACCAGGAACAACAGAGGGATTAGAAGCAGACAATAGGAATAGGATCAAAGTCCTAGATGATTATGGTCAAACATCAAGAAAAGCAATCTTTGCAGGCGGCGACAATGTCACAGGTTCAGCTACAGTTATTCTAGCAATGGGAGCAGGTAAAGAAGCAGCAAAGGCCATAGATAAATATATTAAATGACAGAATCGATTATTATATTGAGATAAAACCGAGATTTTGAGTAGGGGCTACCTTTGGTCGCCCTTTTTTGCTTTGCCTCTCTTCCATTACTATAATATTTGTGATATAATACTTAGGGTTACGAAATATCATATTATAGTAGGAGAGAATAGAATGAGTAAAGCATTACATAGTAAGAAGGATATAAGGAAAGAGATTAGCAAAATAGCTGGTCCAGTTTTTATTGAGTTATTATTAGGTACTTTATTTGGAATGATCGATATGATGATGCTTGGGAACTATGGAAGCCCAGCAATTCAGGCTGCTGGTATTGCATCAGTTGGTATAACAAACCAGGTAGTCTTCATTGGTCTATCCTTAGTCCAATCATTAAACACCGGGGCAACAGCCATGGTTGCCAGATACTTAGGAGCAAAACGTACTGATAGAATCGAATCAGTGGTAAAACATATAATTATCATGACTCAAATATTCTTAGTTATTCCACTTTTACTTTTAGGATTAGGATTTACAGTACCTATAATGAAGCTATTAGGTGCACATGCAGATACAATAGCAGTAGGAAGTAGTTATTTTAGGGTTATAATGGTAGGTTTTATATTCCAAGCCTTTAACTTCTCCATTGTTGCATCCTTAAGAGGGGCTGGAGATACTAAGACACCAATGAAAATCAACATTACAGCAAATGGCCTGAACGTAATAGGTAATGCAGTACTAATCTATGGATTATTTGGAGCACCAGAACTTGGAGCAGTAGGAGCAGCAGTTTCGACTGCTTTGTCCCATGTATTTACTACCATCTTACTTGTAAGATATATATTCAAACCAGAAAGTACAATCCATATAAATCTGAAAAACAAATTCAAATTTGATAAAGATGTTATCTATAATTTAACCAAGATAGGTTTACCTGCTTCTTTAGAGCAAATTGCCATGCGTGTAGGTATTTTGATATTTACTAGGATAATAGCAAGCCTAGGTACAGTAGCCTATGCTACACATCAAATAGCTATCAATATCCTCAGTCTATCATTTACTCCGGGCCAATCCTTTGGTATATCAGCTTCAACCTTGTCTGGTAGGAGTCTAGGTGCTGAAGACCCGGATTTAGCTGAAGAGTATATAAAAGAGTGTAGCAAGATTGGGGCTCTAATATCATTTGTAATGGCGGTAGGCTTCTTTTTCTTAGGAGCTCAGATTGCAGGCTTATATACCTCCAATCAAGCTGTCATACAAGAAGCAGCAAGCGTGCTAAAGCTTATAGCATTTATACAACCATTCCAGTCTTCACAGTTGATCATAGCCGGAGGTTTGCGAGGTGCTGGTGATACAGTATGGACCTTGGTATCCACATTTATTGGAATACTTCTTATAAGAGTAATATTGGCATATGTATTCGTAATAGTGCTAGAGGTTGGCTTGATAGGAGCATGGTTGGCCATATTCATAGATCAATTTATGAGATGGATTATGATCAATATTAGATTTAGAACAGACAAATGGAAATATATAAGTATACGATAAAACAGCAGATTTGCTGTTTTGTTTTTTTGTAACATTGGTATATAATGTATAAGAGAGGTGAGATTTTATGATACTTACTATCTGTTTTGATCCAATCTTGGAAAGTATATACCATGTAGATAAACTACTTCCAAAGGAAGAAAGCCTAGTAAAGAAAAAAATCTACAATATCAGCGGTCAAGGACTGCTAACAGGACGGATCCTAAACAATTTAAATGTAGATGTATTCGTTACTGGTTTCTTGGGAGGTCTTCAAGGAGAATATATCTTCAATAGCCTAAAGGACATGGATATCTACAATGATTTTATTCCTATAAAGGATGACAGTAAATCAAGAATTGTCATCATGCAAAATGATGTCCTTCTAACCAGCCTTGTAGAAGAGAGTCCAAGGATCACGAGGGAAGAGCTAGGCTCTTTTTATGAACTGTATCCAAAGATAATAGACAAGTTCCATATCATGGCTGGCCAAGGGACCCTTCCCATTGGACTCCCAAATGATATCTACTTTGATTTGATTACAATAGCAAATAGATCCAAGAAGAAATTCATCTTAGAAGGCAAGGGTCCAGAATTAAAATATGGTCTTGAGGCTCTTCCCTTTATGGTAAAATTAAAGAGAGAAGACTTGGAGGAATTGAGTAACTTAGAGCTGGAATTTGAGAATGAGATTATAAAAGTAGGATATAGTATAATTGAAAAAGGAGTCCAGTTAGTCCTTATAGATTTAGACGACAAGGGGTCTATAGTTTTGACTAAGGATAAGGGATATAGAGTGGAAATAGATAGTAGTATAGATAAACTCAAAGAAGATCAAGGCTATATGGTAGCAGGTTTTGCCTTTGGTCTATATAAAAACTATGATTTAGATACCATCATGAGACTAGGTCAGGCCTCAAGAATCGTATATTCTATAGAGGATGACTTAGATCGTATAGATATGAGTGATATTAAAAGATATATGTCAAAGATAGATATCTATCAAATAAATTATTAGGAGGATTTCATGGAAAAATTTATGCTAAACAGGGAAGACACAGTATTATTTGTGATTGATATACAGGATAGACTAGTACCTGTAATGAAATACAAGGACCAAGTTATAGATAATACTAAGATATTGATTACAGCTGCAAAGGAGATGGGCTTCCCAGTCATTGCTACAGAGCAGTATCCAAAGGGACTAGGTAGAACAGTTCCAGAACTCTTAGAGCTAATGGATGAAGAAAATATTTATGCAAAGAATAGCTTCACAGCCTATACAGATGACGTAAAAGAAAAACTTAAATCCCTAGGTAAGAAAAAGGTACTGATCACAGGTATGGAAACCCATGTATGTGTATTCCAAACTGCTAGGGACCTTATCAGCGAAGGATATGAAGTGTTTTTAGTCAAAGATGGGGCAGCATCCAGGACCAAGGATAATTACCTAAATGGATTGGATCTAATCAAATCCATAGGTGGTCTTGTTACAAATACAGAAACAGCAGTATTCGATTTACTGAAAGTATCAGGAACTCCTGAATTCAAAATAATGTCAAAGTTGATAAAATAAATAGACTAAATCAAGTGGGATCATTAAAAACACTTCTGTCATCCTGAACCTAGTGAAGAATCTGAGATTCTTCGACGGAGTCTTAGAATGACATACAAGATAGATGTTTTCAATGATCTCTTTTAATTTTTGTCATATTCATGATATAATTTGATGTAGATAAGGGGGAAGCGACATGATCAAATTTGTACATACAGGGGATATACATCTAGGTTTGCAATTTAATAGTGTATCATTTGATAGAGAGACAGCAGTCACCAGAAGGACTGAGCTATGGTCTACATTTGAAAGATTAGTAGAATATGCTAAGACAAATGCTATGGACTTTATTTTGATAGCTGGAGATCTTTTTGAGGCAAAATATTTTACCCTAGGAGATATGAAGAGACTGAAAGAAATATTTGAAAGAGCTATAGATATAAATATCATCATTTCAGCAGGTAATCATGATTATATAAATGAAAACTCCCTCTACAAGAAAGTAGAATGGAGCTTCAATGTGTACATATTCGAAGGTAGGGGAATAGAGAAAATAGACTTTCCAAGCCTTGATACGACTATATACGGCTATAGCTGGGATAGAATTGAGATAAAGGAAAACCAATTGTTCAGTGATTATGAGTTTGCAACTTCCAGCAAGAGCAAGAACAATATTCTTCTAATCCATGGAGATATAGCTAGCAATTCAAACTATCTGCCATTAAACTTGGACACATTAAATAGATTAGATCTAGACTATATCGGTCTAGGCCATATACATAAACCCCATATCTATTCCAACAAACTAGCCTATTGTGGAAGCCTGGAACCCTTAGATTTTGGGGAGACGGGCGAGAGAGGATTCATTCAAGGCACAATAGAAGATAATAAAACCAAGATAGAATTTGTTCCATTTAGTAAAAGAAAGTTTATTTACCAGAAAATTACTATAGATGAAAACATGTCATATCAAGACATCCATGATTTAATAAAAGAAGTAGAAGGCAACAAGTCTCTAGACTATTTGCGAATAGACCTAATTGGATACATCCAGCATGATATCAATAAAGTTAATCTTTTTACATCCTTAAAGAGTGAATTCTACTATATAGAGTTAATAGACTCCACTACACCCGACTATGATCTAGATGCTTTAGAAAGTGATTACAAAGATAGTATGGTGGGAGTATTTATCAGTGATATGCGGAAAAAAGGCATAGAAAATCCTGTAGTTAAGAAAGCCTTATACTATGGATTAGATGCACTGCTAAAGGGGAGAGTTGGCTTATGATATTAAAGGAACTAAAGCTAATAGGATTTGGTCAATTTAATAATAAAGTAATTAAATTAGAGGATGGACTAAATATAATTTACGGTGAAAATGAAACAGGTAAGACTACGGTTCATAATTTTATAAATGGAATGTTTTATGGATTTTTAAAACCCTATGCAAAAAGAACTATATATATGGAGGAGCATAGTAAATATGCTCCTTGGGATAATTCCAGATATAATGGGATACTTAAGTTTACATATGATGGCAAGGAGTATAGGATAGAACGTAATTTTGCAAAAAACAAGGAGACCACAAATGTCTTCCTAGATCAAACAGGAGAAGACATCACAAATAAGATTGATAATGGAAATAGTGGTAAGATACTACAACCAGGACACCATTTCTTTGGATTCAATAATGCAGTCTATTCTAATACCCTATCAATCAAGCAATTAGGAAATAGGACAGATGGGTCTTTGGCAAACGAAGTGAGGGACAAACTAGCCAATGTATCAAATACTTTGGATGACAACTTATCCATAGACAAGGCCATTGCAGAATTAAATGGTGCAAGCAAGGATATAGGCACAGCCAGAGCGACCACAAGTCCCTATGGAAGGAGCCTTATTAGACTTGAAAAGTTAAATAATAGGAAAGAGTCCATAGAAAAAGACAAGGATGACTACCAAGACTTATTATCAGACAAGGATTCATATGACAACGAATTAAATCACAAGCTAGATTGTCTAAAACAATTAGAATCTAGGCTAGAAGACGCCAAGGCCTTGGCCAAGTATAAGCTCTATAGGGAAGCCAAGGATATTAGGGATGAGGTTTCGAGTCTTGAAGCTAGGGTTGAGGATCATAGAATATACGCCAATCTGTCTATGGAAGACTATTCAAAGGGGATAGGCTTAAAAAGTCAAATAGCCAATATAGACGAAAAGATAGATGAATATGAAAACACACTTCTACTTATAGAAAACAAGCTAAGAGATTTAGAAAAGAGAAAAGTTGAAGATAATGAATCATTGGTGTATATAGAAGCAGACTTCAATAACTTTGAAGAATTAGAGGACCAAAAGGATAATCTAAAATATAATGATAATAAGAACAGTAAACAATTTCTAGAAAGAGATCACAAAGCAAATGTGGAAGCAATGAAACAACTAAACTCCAGGTCAATCATAGGTGGTGGTTTGATACTGATTTCCTTTGGACTGCGCAGTATTTCATCATACTTATTTATTATAGCTATTATTGGTCTAATATTAGTGATATACTCTATTGTAAAGTCAAATAAAGTCAATTCACAAATTAGAGATATAGAAGATCAAATCAAAGAAGAAGAAAAGAAAGAAAAGGATAGATTAAAACATATAGGGTCTCTAGAGGATTCATTAAATAAAATCCTCCATAAATACGGTGTTGGATCCAAATTTGAATTAAAAAGACTTTATGACAAATATCATCTAGAATCAATAGACAAAGAGAGAATTTCAGATGACATAAGAGAAAATATGGCAAATAAAAAGGATCTAACTCAAAGGATAAAAGATTTAAATGAAAAGAGTCAAAATAATAAAGAGGAATTAGAAAATCTACTTAAAAATAATTCATCCAAAAATCTTGATGAATTTAAAACAGGTTTGGTAAAGAAAAATATCTACCAAGACACACAAAGGGAGATAACTACAAAGACTAACCTATTAACTAGGATACTCAAAGAATATGATTTTGAATCATTGGAAAAAGAGATCCAAAATCATAAAAATGAATTATCAATCATAGATGAATCAATGACAGTAGATGAGCTAAAAAGACAAATAGCCTATATAAAAGAGGATATAAACGACATAAAGATTAAGTTAGGGAGATATGAAGAGCGTATCGACTCCTTAAATAAGGGAATTTCCAAGCTAGTGGTAATCGAAGAAGAAATCAAAAGAATAGATGATAAGCTAAAAAAAATGGATGAAGAAAGAGAAGCCTTGGACCTAGCTAAATCAACTATTGAAAATATTTCCAAGGATATCCATCGTCAATTTGCACCTGCCATCAACAAACAAGTAGGTGGGATAATAGAGGATATCACCGGAGGAAGATACAGGAGTGTACGAATTGATAACTCGTTAGATATAGGAGTTATTAACCCAGATACAGAGGGGATTATCGGCATAGAAGACCTAAGTGGTGGTACAATAGACCAGATATTCTTTGCACTTAGATTTGGCATTGTAGACTCCATCAATAACAAAGGGCTTCCACTTATACTTGATGATTGTTTTATACAATATGATGGCAGAAGACTAAGAAATATAATGGACTTCCTATACAAAAAAAGTAAAGAAAGACAAATAATTTTATTTACATGTCATCAAAGAGAGAATAAAATATTAGATGAGATGAAAGTTAAATATAATCTGATAACCCTAAGCAATTGAGTAGAAAGGAATTGATATTCTGGGATTTTGCTCTGTCATCCTCTTCTTCGATACTAGCTGGCAGAATGACAAAATCTTAGTTAAAGTTAAAGTTAAAGTTTAACTTCAAGCAAGAAAGGTGTAAGTATACAGTTTTCTTAAGTGAATGTAAAAGATGAAGCTAATTGAGGTGGCTATATGATTTACGGAATTGGGGATTTGCACTTTGATTATTCAAAGAATAAACCCATGGATATATTTGGAGATAATTGGATAGACCATGAGGACCAAATCATCAACAATTGGAAAAGTAAAATAAAGGATGAAGATTTAGTATTGATACCAGGGGATATTTCCTGGGCATTAAGACTAGATACAGCCTACTATGACCTAAAAAGGATTCATGAGCTTCCAGGGAAGAAGGCCTTTATCAAAGGCAACCATGACTATTGGTGGCAAAGCCTAAAAAAGTTAACAGATCTGGGCTTTGATTCAATTGAATTCCTTCAAAACACAGCCCTGGAATTTGATGATTATATAATATCTGGAACTAGAGGTTGGATATCAAAGGATAGTGAAAGCTTTGAAGAAAATGATGAAAAGGTATTTAATAGAGAATTGATGCGACTACGCTTATCACTATCAGATATAATGGATAAGGACAAAAAAAGAATTGTAATGCTCCATTACCCACCATTTAATATAGATCTAAGCCCAAATGAATTTGTAGCAGTGATGCAGGAGTTCCAAGTAGATACTTGTATATATGGGCATCTACATTCAGATGGGCACAAGTTTGCTGTAGAGGGTAGTGTGGAAGGGATAAACTTTCACTGCGTGTCCAGTGATTATATTGACTTTAATCCAAAATTTTTAATGGGAGAGTGACACAATGAAACTATTTGTAGAGAAGGATTATGAAGCTTTAAGTAAGAGAGCTAGCCAAATATTGATAAAAGAAATTCAAAATAAAGAGGATATAGTACTAGGCCTAGCAACAGGAAGTACGCCAATAGGCACCTACAAAGAATTGATTAAAGCACATAAAGAGGGTGGGCTGGACTTTTCCAAGGTAATAAGCATTAACCTAGATGAATACGTAGGTCTAAATGGTGATCATCCAAGTTCTTATAGATACTTTATGGACACTGAACTCTTCAATCATATAAATATTGACAAATCCAATACCCATGTACCAAATGGTAAAGCTGAAAACTTGGATGAGTATTGCAAAGAATATGATAGATTGATCCAAGAAAATGCTGGGATAGATCTACAAATATTAGGCATAGGCACCAATGGTCACATAGCATTCATAGAGCCTGCAGATGAGTTGATCACATGCACAAGTATAGTAAAGTTAAAAGAATCTACCATAAAAGATAATTCCAGATTCTTTAATTCAGTAGATGAGGTACCTAAAACAGCCATATCCTTGGGTATAGCCAGCATACTACAGGCAAAGAAGATTATATTGTTGGCTAATGGTAAAAATAAAGCTAAAGCCATAGCTGATATATTAAACAAGGAAACAATCAATACAAGGGTACCAGCATCATTACTTAGATTACATCCAGACATGACTATAATAGTAGATGAAGAGGCGTATTCAGAAACAATATCCCTGGGCAAAGGAGTAAATCATGGAAAGAGAATTGGAAGTTAAAGTATTAGGCATAGATGTAGAAGAGATGGAGAGGAGAGTCATATCCCTAGGTGGTAGACTTATTGCCAATGAAATACAGACAAATAGCCTAATAGACTCAACACAAGACCCAATCAAGGTTAAAGTGGACGCTTATCTAAGAATAAGAGAGACCAAGGATTTACAAGATAATGCTATGACTACAGTACTGACCCTAAAGAAAAATTTATCCAGAGAGGGTCTTAGGGACAATATAGAACTAACTACAGAAATAGAAGACAAGGATATAATGCTAGAAATACTTAAAAACTTAGGATATGACAAGATGGAAGTAGGATACAAAAAGAGAAAATCCTATAGCTTGTTAGGTGCAAGACTAGACCTTGATAGATGGGACAAGGATACATATCCTTTCCCTTATATGGAAATAGAGGTTAGGGATATGAAACACTTAAATGAAATTACCAAAGTCTTAGATATCCCTCAAGATAAGATATCAACTAAGTCTATAGTTCAACTTAGAAAAGAATTAAAACTGGTGTAACAAATAACCTCCTATAAGAATAATATGTAATATATCAATGATAGGAGGTTTTTATATGTTAGATTCTTTATTCAAAGGTGACAATTCTATCTTCTTAATTCTAATCATCCTACTACTATTTGGTGGTGGATTGGGTTCAGGATTTGGAGGCATAGGTGGAATATTTGATAATGACATAATCTTAATAATACTGGTAATATTTTTACTTGGTGGATTTGGTGACGATCACGGTCGTTGCTAAGATATAGTGAATAGATGTGAGCTCTAGATCAGAGGAGCTCACATTTATTTTTTGAGGTATATTGTCCATTTTTTAATAAAAAAACGATAGTATTTAGGAGGTCAAGACTTCTAAAAATTATTAGCGGTTATTTCCAATAATAAAATATTTACTACAGATATATGAATTATTTTCTGTAAATATGGAAAAGTAAATATATAATTATAGAGGAGATGATGAGTTAATTGAAGAAAAAAAATGAAAGTATCAATACATTAAATGAGCTTTTGCAAGGCGAATATATGGCAGTAGAAAGTTTTAATAATTTTATATCCAAGATTGAGGATGAAAAAACTAAAAAAGTGTTTCAAGAGGTTCAAACAAAGCATAGAGAGAATATAAATCTATTAGCTGACCATATACAAAATATGGGAGGCCAGCCAGATGAAAATCTGGGCATGAAAGGCAAAATGGCTGAACTCATGCTTAATATGAAATTAGATTTTAAGGATACTAATGAGGTTATAGAAAAAGCCATTGAAGGAGAGACACAAGGTATAAATATGGCAGAAAAAATCCTTCGAGGTACTTTAGATGATGAATCCAGAACTATTTCTGAACTTGTATTGGACAATGATAGGGATTCTATCAATAAATTGAAGGGTTAAATATGTAGGTGTTCTAAGGAATCTAAAACCATTTATATCTAGAGTAATTTCTTGAATGGACTGTTTTATAGAGATAGCTTTCGATTATTACTAATCGAAAGCTATTTATTCAGGCAAATAAACAAGATCACTATCTAAACAATATATAGTAGCCGCCAGCATAATTGTTAGTTAACTTAAGTTCCTTAAGTATTTCGACAGGGTCAAAACCTGAATCTGCTTTTGTAGTTTTACTATTTATATTTACTTTTTCAGGATTAATCATATTTTCCATATCTAATATCATTCCTCTCTTAATTTTTTATATATAATTAGTGTAACCATAAATCTATTTCTTATTTTAAATTTTATTCTAAATTATAATAGGGATGGCTTATTAATCGAGAATAAGGATTGCATTTACAAGGAATACAAAGCAATCTATCCCACTTTTTGTTGCCAAACTGGTTATATTTTAAAAATATTTTAAATTGATGCAATAAAATTGCCTACTCAAAATAGAAAAAAAGGATTCATAATTAAAAAGAGAATATTAACAACTAAAAGACTAATATATAGAAAAAAGATGATGTTTTTAAGTAAATAATCATTCCCTAATTATGATAATATATCTCGAAGACAATGATATATTTGTAATGTTGACCTTTTTACCAAAATAAGGGGGTATGGAGTCATGAAAAAAGCAGTTGAAGTAGATTTTACTGTATATGGTGATGATATGCAGTTTGTGGAAATCCAACTAGATCCCAGAGAAAGCATTATAGCTGAAGCTGGTGCTATGATGTATATGGATAGTAGTATAAACATGGACGCAATCTTTGGTGATGGTTCTGGTAAGGACGAAGGTAAAGGTATGATGGGTAAGATGCTTAGTGCTGGGAAAAGAGTAGTAACAGGAGAAAGCCTTTTTATGACAGAGTTTATTAATATGGCTAGTGAACAAAAGGTTGTTGCTTTTGCAGGACCCTACCCAGGTAAAATAATACCTATGGATACAGGAGATTATGATAATGAGCTCATATGTCAAAGAGATTCATTTTTGTGTGCGGCAAAGGGCATAAGCATAGAGATAGCTTTCCAGAAAAAGATAGGAGTAGGTATTTTTGGTGGTGAAGGTTTCATCATGCAAAAGCTAATTGGTGATGGTCTTGTATTTATACATGCTGGTGGGACTATTATTCAGAAAGACTTACAATTAGGGGAAGTATTAAAATTAGATACAGGTTGTCTAGTAGCAATGACTAAGGATGTAGATTATGATATCCAGATGCAAGGAAATATAAAGTCAGCTCTATTTGGGGGAGAGGGGCTCTTTTTAGCCACACTCAGAGGCCCGGGAACTATCTGGTTACAATCATTGCCATTTTCTAGGTTTGCTAATAGAATCTTTGCCGCAGGAGGCAGGGGTAGATCGAACAGTAAAGATGAGGGTAGTTTGTTAGGTGGTATTGGTATAGGGAATATTTTTGGGAGGGATTAAGGGGAGAAGCTAATTTAATTAGCTTCTTTTTAAATACATAGGTTAATAAAGCTATTCAGAGTAGTTGTTATTTAATTTATCAAGTAATGTTTTTAAAAAGAAGGAATTTACAAGCCGATGAAGAATGAATGTATAATGGGGTAAACCTAATAGGTAATTATTGGAGGCGCTTATGGAGAAAGTCTTTAGACGTATAGGATTTGTAATTGGAATGCTTGCTGCTATAATCATTGTATTTATCTTAATTAGCTATATTAATCATAGGGTTCACTTATCTAGAGAAGATAAATTGTTTGTTCCAACTGGAAAAATTGTAGAAGTTAATGGTAGTTCTGTCCATGTATATGTGGAAGGGCAAGGGGAAGAAACATTAGTTTTTATGTCTGGAGGGGGTACATCATCTCCTGTACTAGATTTTAAGTCTTTATATTCATTGTTAAGTGATGAGTATCGAATTGTAGTAATAGAAAAGGCTGGATATGGATTTAGTGATCTAGTAGATGTAAATAGAGATATGGATACTATTCTATCTCAAACAAGAGAGGCACTTGCCAAGGCAAATGTTAGTGGACCTTATATTTTAATGCCACATTCAATGTCAGGGATCGAGGCCTTATATTGGGCTCAGACTTACCCAGATGAGATTACTGCGATTGTAGGACTTGATATGGCAGTTCCAGAATCCTATAAAGATTTCAAAATAAATATGCCTATGATGAAATTATCTAGTTTTGCAGCTAATGTTGGAATCACGAGATGGATTCCAGGTATAGACGAAAGTGATGCTATAAAATATGGAACATTGACAGATGTGGAAAAAGAGCTATATAAAGTAATCTTTTATAGGAGAACAGCTACAAAAGCAATGTTAAATGAAGTTAAGGAAATTAAGACAAATGCTAGTATAGTAAAAGAAGGGGGAGTGCCCAATCTTCCAATATTGATGTTTTCTTCCAATGGGCAAGGAACTGGATGGGATGAAGATGTATGGAGAACTCTTCAAAAGGATTATATAGAGAAAGTTGAATATGGACAGATAATCGATTTGGATTGTTCCCATTACGTTCATGATATCGAATATGAAGAAATAGCAGATGAAACGAAAGAATTTATTAGCAAACTAAAGTGAAAGGGATATTATGATAACCAATGGTCATAATTCTAAGAGATTGGGAAGATTAGTAATAGGAATATCTAATGGAAAGGATGATATTGTGAGCAAGGTGATAATTCAAGAATGCATAGACTATTCAGTGGAAGACATAATGTTTAAGATAAATACTGGGATGGATAAATTAGGTGGTTGGCAAAAGTTTGTTAAACCAGGTAATACTGTGCTATTAAAGGCCAATTTAATTGGACCCAAAAGCTCTGATTCTGCTGCAGTTACCCATAGTGAGTTTATTAGAGCATTGACTAGAATTTTAAGAAATATAGGGTGTACTGTATGGATAGGGGATAGTTCAGGTGGGGCTATAGCTGGTATTGCACCAACAGCTCAAAGTTTAAAAGTAGCTGGATACGAAAAAGTTGCAAAAGAAGAAGGAGCTATAATAAAGAACTTTGATAAAGAGGGAGTCTTTGAAGTAGATCCTAAGGGCAAGTTCAAAGACAAAATGTACCTAGCAAAGCCATTGGTTGAAGCCGATGTTGTAATCAATGTACCTAAGTTAAAGACTCATTCAGCAACTATTTATACTGGAGCTGTAAAAAATGTATTTGGTTGTATACCAGGTCTTCGTAAGGCAATGTATCACAAGATAGCCCCTGAAAAGGAAGATTTTGGTGATATCCTGACAGATATACACCTTGCAGCAAAATTTCACCTACATATAATGGACGGTATAGTATCTATGCAGGGTGATGGTCCTACAGCAGGTTCCCCTTATGATGCCAATAAAATACTAATTTCTACAGACCCATTAGCCTTAGATGCAGTAGCTATTAATATGATTGGAATGGATATTAAAGATATAGGTATATTTGAAGCCTCTATGAGAAGAAGACTAGGTCAATGGGATTTAGGAAAGATAATTATAGATGGAGACTACACCATTAGCACGCTACCAGCTCTGAAAAACTACAAATTACCTAAAAGATATGGGTCCAAGAAAAAGAGAAATAGTAAAGTGATAATAAAAGTTGTTGACTTCTTTAAGACTAGGCCAGTAATTAATAGAAGAAAATGCAAAGATTGTAATGTATGTATAGAGAGTTGTCCACTAAAAATAATCGACCTAGATACCAAGATAATTGATTATGATGAGTGTATTGAGTGCATGTGTTGTCATGAGTTATGTATGCATAATGCTGTAGAGTTGAAGAAGGATAATGCTCTAGCAGGGATAATATCACGATTTAGTTCATGATTAGAGGCGAATAATCCTAGATAGTTAACATTTTGATTTTCCTGATAAAATTTATCCGGCCCTATTAAAATAATATTTGTTAATATATAAACAAATTCCTTGATAAAACATTAACATATGATACAATAAAATTACACAATAATAAGATATCTTAAATACTAAAAGACAAAAACCATCGGGGGTTATTACATGAAGAGAGCATGGATTTTATTACTATCTTTAATTATGATGTTTTCTCTAGGCTGCAAGGACATTAAGGTATATCAGGAAACAGAGGTTCAGACATTAAAAGTGTATTATCCTGGCGGGGGACCAGGTCTAAGCATTGCAAAGCTTGCTGTTGAAAAGCCTATTATAGATAAAAATATAGATATAGACTACGAGTTTGTATCTAGTCCAGACCTATTGGTATCAAAACTCCTCAACGGGGATGCAGATATAGCAATTGTTCCATCAAATTTAGCAGCCCAAGCATACAATAAGGATATGGGCTATAAGCTTATAGGTACATCAGTATGGGGAACCTTACACTTAATAAGTAGTGATCATATAGATAGCTTTGACGATCTGAAGGCTAGGGAAATATATTCTTTTGGTAAAGATATGACACCTGATTTAGTATTTAAATATATACTTACCGAAAATGAAATAGATGTAGATAAAGATATAAGTACAGTTTACTTGGGTGCTGCCTCAGAAGTAGGTCCAGCTTTTCTAGGTGGAAAAACTAACTTAGGAGTCTTTTCAGAGCCAGTTTCGACAAATATACTTATGAAGAATCCGGAAGCAAAGATTGTACTAGATTTTAATAAGGAATGGATAGATATGATAGGTTCGACAAATGGCTATCCACAAGCTAGCCTGATTATTAAATCGGATTTAATAGAAAACCATGGGGACTTTGTAGACAAATTTATTAAGGTCTATGAAGAAAGCCAAGTTTGGGCCAAGGCCAATCCGGAAGAACTAGGCCAGTATGCAGAGGATATGGAAATAGGAATGAAGAAGGAAATGATAGTAAATGGTATAGAACGAATGAATATAGGGCCATTGGCTATTGATGAAGGCAAGTTTGCATATGAGACCTATTATAATATGCTATTAGATATGGCGCCAGAGGTAATAGGGGGAAGATTACCAGATGAAGGATTCTATTTTCAAAGATAAAAAAACACCTATCCTTTCAAGACTTATATTGATAGGGCTGTGGATTATCATAGCAGAACGTGTAGATAATGAAGTCATATTTCCCACCATAGGAAGTACTCTAGCTAGCCTGATAGATATCTTAAAAAACCCAAATCTTCTTAGTATTATTATATACTCATTGTTAAGGAGCCTAGTAGGCTTCTTAATTTCCTTGGTTTTAGCAGTTTCTTTAGGTGTATTATCTAGTGTTTTTTCCTTTGTTCAAAATCTAATGGATCCTATACTAAATTTTTTGAGATCTGTACCTACTATGGCAATAATTATACTAGCCTTGATCTGGTTGAATCATGATTTTGCACCTATGTTTGTAGGGTTTCTTATGGTTTTTCCAATCCTCTATGAAAGAGTAGTGTCTTCCATATTAGATGTTGATAAGAAGATAATCCAAATGGCTATCTTGTACAAGGTGGGTAGGGTAACAACTATTAAGGATATATATATACCTAGTATTATTATGGGATTAAATCAGGTCCTTATATCAGCCTTGGGGACAACTCTTAAAATGGTAATTGCTGGGGAGGCTTTATCCCAGCCAAGGTATGCTATAGGGACCAATTTACAACTTGAGAAGATGTATTTAAACACCTCAGGTGTCTTCGCCTGGATAATAATCATACTTTTTATATCCAAGGTCTTAGAATATTTAGTAAAATATATTAGGAATATTTCACCTATAAAAGAGTGGAAGTGATAATTTGAAATATGCTGTAAGAAATATATATAAGAAATATGATGACCTCTTAGTTTTAGATGATTTAAGCATAGATTTTCCCAGCAATAAGACCACCTGTATCTTGGGCCCTTCTGGATGTGGTAAGACTAGCCTTTTAAATATAATAGGGGGTATAGTTGAAAAGGATGGAGGTCAGGTAATAGGCTTAGATGATATAGATATCAGCTTTGTCTTTCAAGAAGACAGGCTGATGGAATGGAAAAATGTTAAGGATAATATTGGCTTTGTCCTAAAGGGAAGAATGGGCAAGGACGAAATTGACATTGTAGTAGATAAATATTTAGATTTAGTAAATCTAGAGGATTATAAATACTACTACCCTAGAAGTCTAAGTGGTGGAATGAGGCAGAGAGTAAGTATCTTAAGGTCATTTGCCTATCCATCAGACTTATTAATATTGGATGAGCCCTTTAAATCTTTAGATATAAATAATAGGCAAATTCTTATAGAATTCCTAAAGGAAGTTAAGGTCAAGGAGACTAGGACTTCTATCCTAGTGACTCATGATGTGGAGGAAGCAATAGATTTAGCAGATAGGATTGTGATATTATCTGACAAACCAACCAAGGTAATTCAAATTATTGACAATATACAAGAAAATAAGACAAGTCCAGATTCCCTTTTTTCTATATTAAAATCTAGCTAAGTCATATATAATGTATTTATATATATATAAAAAGATTAGGGGGGTTAATTTTGTTAGATAAAAAGCTTATAGAAGATGTACTTTATGCTGCCTTATCTCGTGGTGGAGACTTTGCAGAGATATTCCTAGAGGACAAATATAATGCTAGCATGAGAATGGTTGGAGGTATATTAGAAAATAATATATCTGGTAAAGACTATGGTGTGGGTATTAGGATACTAGACAAATACAATAGCATATATGCCTACACTAATGATTCAAGTAAAGAGAATCTTATCAAGGTTGCTAAAGAAGCAGCTCAAGCACTTGAATTTGGGGCT
>CAZXWU010000007.1:12335-21589 GCA_964644495.1 uncultured Tissierella sp. | reverse complement strand
GATGTAACACTTGTAGCTGTTACAAAGACTGTTGATGTAGACATTATCAATAAGGCACTATCTTTTGGAATAAGAGATATTGGTGAAAACCGAGTTCAAGAATTAGAAAAAAAGATAGAAGCCATAGGGGATAATGTAAACTATCATTTGATTGGACATCTACAAACAAATAAGGTTAAATATATCATAGATAAAGTCAAGCTTATTCATTCATTGGATAGGATTTCCCTAGTTAAAGAACTAGACAAGAGAGCCAAAATGAATGATATTCTTGTAGATACTTTGCTTCAGGTAAATGTAGCAGAAGAAGATAGTAAGTTTGGTTTAGAGTTAGCTAAAGTATTACCTTTTATTGAAGAAGTATTAGATTTTGAAAACATAAGAATTAGAGGAATCATGACAATTGCACCATATACAGATGATAAAATACTCTTAAGAGATGTATTCAAGACAATGTACAAGCTTAAGGAAAGGATCAGCAATCAAAATTATCAGAATGTATCTATGGATTATCTATCTATGGGTATGACTAATGACTATGAGATTGCCATTGAAGAGGGATCAAATATGGTTAGAGTAGGTTCAGCTATATTTGGGGAAAGAAATTATTAGGAGGGATAATATGAGCAACTTTATGGACAAGTTTAAGTATTTTATAGGAATCGATGACTATGATGAAGAAGATGAAGAATTATATGATTATGAAGATGGGGAATTAGAGATTCCTCCAGCAACAAAAACAAGAAAGATTAATAATAATGTGGTAAATATCCATACTAATACTAATATGAAGATAGTGGTTCATGAACCACTTAGCTACGAAGAAGCCCCTTTAATTGCAGATGATTTGAAATCTAGAAAAGCGGTTGTAGTTAATTTTGAACAATTAGACATTAATCTAAAAAGACAAATATTTGACTTTGTCAACGGAGCTTTATATGCTCTAGATTGTAAAATCCAAAAAGTAACCAAGGATATTTTTATATTGGCACCAAACAATGTAGAGATTGATGGCCTTAAGGAAGAGTTAAAGAATAGTGGTATCTTTCCTTGGTAATAATTTGTATAGGAGCATAAAAGTATGTTATTTTATCGTTCATTAGTTATTTTAGTTGATTTTTTACGAATTATGATTCTTGTAAGAATTGTTATGTCATTCATTAGGATTAGTCCAAATAGTTCTATTGGGCGATTTATTCATGAGCTTACAGAGCCTATATTAGGACCAGCAAGGGCTTTAATTGCAAAGCTAGGATTTAATACTGGCATGTTTGATTTCTCACCTATAGTAGCCATTTTATTATTAAACCTAATTTTGACTTTAGCACGTAGCTTTATATTTTAGTTATGTGGATTGATAAAGATGCCTACACTTCTCATATTAAAGACGGTGAGAAACTTATAAAGATGAGAAGGTTATTGGATAAGATTGAAATGGTAGAAAATAAGCACATGATAGAAAGTACTGACTTTTTTGATCCATATGAGATATATTTAGCTAAATCCATTCTAAATAGATTCGATAGCCTTAATTTTATTGAGTATGGGGGATTTGATAAGTCTGAGAGAAGGATTATCATGATTTCTCAAAGTTATCAATCCATAGAAGAGCCAAGGGAATATCTAGCTTGCATAAAATTAGAAGGAGACTTCAGCGACTTATCTCATAAGGATTTTCTAGGTGCTTTCCTTAGCTTAAGTATCATAAGAGAGAAGATAGGGGATATATTAGTAGATAATGACTCTGCTTATATAATTGTAAAAAAAGAAATAGGGGATTTTGTTTTATTAAATCTTGACAAAGTTGCTAATAGAAATGTAAAACCAAGCTATATTTCTTTTGATAATATTGAAATTCCGCCTATGGTATACAGAGAGGTTAAGGCCTTCTTGACATCACTAAGGATAGATTTGCTTATTAGTGCTGCCTACAATTTATCCAGGAAAGATAGTATGGATCTAATAAAAAGAGGATTGGTTAAGATAAACTGGCAACCTATAAACAAACCAGCTAGTCAAGTAAGTGAGGGGGATATTATCTCAGTTAGAGGCTTTGGTAGATTTATTCTTTATGGTATAGATGGCATAAGTAGAAAGGGAAGGTATATGTCTAAGATTAGAATATTAATTTAATGGAGTGATGATATTTGATTACACCTTTGGAAATTCAAAAAAAAGAATTCAGGAAATCAATAAGAGGCTATAGTCCAAAGTTAGTGGATAGTTTCTTAGATAATCTTTTAGAGGATTATGAGAATATGTATAAGGAGAACATCGAATTAAAGGACAAAGTAAATATGTTGGCCGATCAAATTCGTCAATATAATACTTTAGAAGAAACTCTTAAGAATACTCTTATTATTGCTCAGACAACAGCAGATGAAGTGACAAGTTCAGCAAGATATAAGGCAGAGACTATAATTGAAGATGCTGAAATAAAGGGTCAAAGATTAATTGATGGAGCAAAGGATGAAGTAAAGGATATAAAGTATGAATATGATAATTTAAAGAAAGAGATATTTATATTTAAAACTAGATACCAAGCCTTTTTAGAAGCACAAACTCTATCTCTACAGGAATTTTACAATCAAATAGATAATTACGAAGAAGACAAAAAGGACTTAATAAAAGTAAATAATAAAGAGAGTGAGGACACTAGCTCATCAGAAGAATCAGAGGATTTAGGAGCATAATTGCTTCTTTCCTCTTTTTTACGTAAGGAGGAAAAAAACTTGGTATTTGTTTTATCTTTAATAATCGTTATTTTAGATCAAGTCACAAAGTATGCAGCAATTAAACACCTAAAATATCAAAAACCAATTGTGATAATAGAAGACTTTCTTCAATTTAATTATGTGGAGAATAGAGGGGCTGCATTTGGAATTTTACAAGGTAGAAGGGTATTATTTCTTATAATTACTATAACAGTTGTATTACTAATTTCCTTTTATTTAGTTAAGTATTATAATCAAATGAACACTATAACAAGAGTATCCTTTGCAATGTTAATTGGAGGTGCTATTGGAAATCTAATAGATAGGATAAGATTTGGTTATGTTGTCGATTTCATAAGTGTTAAATTGATTAATAGATATGATTTCCCAGTATTTAATATTGCGGATATAAGCGTTGTAATTAGCACAATGTTCATTATATATTTGGTACTCTTTGATAAATTAGAGATTGGTGACCAAAATGGATTTAATTGAGATATATGTAAGTGAAGAAGATGATGATAGATTGGATGCTTATTTAGCTAGAGAGTTAAATGAGCTATCCCGTAGTTACGCCCAGAAACTCATAAAGGATGGATTGGTATTGGTAAATGGTTTGACCAAAAAGCCAAGATATCAGGTCAAGGATGGAGATTATATTATAGTTCAAATCCCTAAACCTAAGGAATTAGAGGTAATAGCTGAGGATATAGCAATTGATATTGTTTATGAAGATGAAGATATTGTGATTGTGAACAAAGCTAGGGGGATGGTAGTGCATCCTGCTCCAGGCCATTACACAAAGACATTAGTAAATGCCCTTTTATTTCATATTGATAATCTTTCATCTTTCAACGGTATGATTAGACCTGGTATAGTTCATAGATTAGATAAGGATACAACAGGACTATTGATAATAGCCAAAAATGATAGGGCTCATAAATTTCTCTTTGATAAGCTTAAGGATAGGGATATAGAAAGGGAATATATTGCAATTACATATGGGGAAATCCAAGGAGAAGGCGGTGTCATAAATGCTCCAATTGGAAGAGACCCCAAAAACAGGAAAAAGATGGCCATTAATTATAAAAATGGTAAGGAGGCTATTACCAACTACAAGGTATTAAATAGACACAATGGCTATTCCTTAGTTCAAGCAAATTTAGAGACAGGCCGAACCCATCAAATACGGGTGCATCTTGCTCATATTAAGCATCCTATTGTAGGAGATCCTATCTATAGTAATAGAAAAGAAGATAATAAGTATGAGGGTCAGCTCTTACATGCTAGGAGAATTGGATTTGTACATCCAAGAACTAGGGAGTATATAGAATTTGAAACTGATATACCCAATAGTTTTTTAAAAATTATGGATATAAAAAATGGTAGGTGATAATATGATTACAAAGGCAAGAATACTTGATGAGAAAGCGATGAATAGGTCTATTACTCGTATTGCCAATGAAATATTAGAAAAAAACAAGGGTATTAACAATCTAGTTTTAGTAGGTATTAAAACTAGAGGAGTGCCTTATGCACAAAGATTAGCAGACAAGATAAAAGAAATAGAAGGTGAAAAAGTTGCCGTATATGATCTTGATATAACCCTATATAGAGATGATTTGTCGGAATTAGGTGATTTACCTATTCTTAACAAAGAATTTCAATATGACATCACTGACAAGAATGTCATATTAGTTGATGATGTAATTTACACCGGTAGGACAGTAAGAGCTGCTTTAGAAGCCTTAATCAAACACGGAAGGCCCTCTAAAGTCCAATTAGCTGTTTTAGTAGATAGGGGTCATAGGGAGCTACCGATAAGGGCTGATTATGTAGGTAAAAATGTTCCAACATCAAAAAATGAAGTAATAGATGTAAATCTTAAGGAAACTGATGGATTTGATGAAGTCTTTATAAAAGAAAAATCTAGTCTTTAAGCTAAAGAAAAATAAAAAGTGGAAGCTAATCTATAGCTAGGGATTAGCTTCCACTTTTATTTTAATATAATATATGGATATTAAAGTAAAGAGAATTTCAAGGGGGACTCCTTTAGTATCATCTTTACATTATTGAATATACATCATTGATGTAAAGAGAAATTCACGGCCATGTTAAATTTATATAAAGTTTATTTATTTATGGTTTTAATCTTATCCACAGATTCTTTATTGGGGTTAACATTGATGGTCTTGAAATTATCGTATACTACCATACCAGGTTTTGCACCAGCTTGTTTTCTAACATTTTTTCTTTCTGTAAAATCAACTGAAACATTGTTGCTGTTTTTCCCCTTGCTATAATATGCAGCTAGGATCGCCGCCTCTTCTAGGGTGGTATCTGGTAATTCTTTATTATTTTTTTGGATTATAACGTGACTTCCTGGCATATTTTGGACATGTAACCAGATATCATCTCTATTTGCTGTTTTTAAGGTTAATTTTTCGTTCTGCCTATTATTCTTCCCTACATAGATGGTAAAACCATCACTAGATACATACTGATAGGGTGAAGAGAGCCTTTCTTCTTTATTTTTTGCTTTCTTTTTGTTTTTGCTACTTTCTTTAATATATCCTTCTTTTATTAGTTCGTTTTTAACTTCATCAAGTTCTTCTACTTCAATTGAGTTGTCTATGGAAACTAGTACGTTTTCTAAATATAATATTTCATCCTCTGTTTCTGGGATTTGTTTAATTAATAAATTTTCTGCTGTCTTTAATTTTGAATACCTTTTATAATATCTTTGGGCATTAAAAGCTGGTGAAATCTTGTAATCCAAGGGTATTTCCAGTTTTCCTAGATTTTCATCATAAAAATTTTCTAACTCTATTGTATCTGCGCCTTTAGGAATTAAATGAATATTAGCTGAAATCAGATCAGCATATATTTTATACTTTTCTCTGTCTTTACTTTCAAGTAGTTCTTCTTTTTGTTTGGCGAGTTTTATTATAGCCCTATCTAACCTTGCTTTTACTGTTTTAGTCATTGATCGAGATTTTTGACTTATCCTATCGTGTATATCCCTTCTCATAAAAGTATTATCTAAAACATTTGATATAGAAGAAGAAAAGTGCTTGTTTTTACTACCAAATTGTAGTAAATCTAAACAATGAAAAGCCAAAAGCTCATCATTATCATTGTTAATATATAAAGGTCTATAATTATGAGTCCTAACATCAGATAAGATACTTTCAAAAGTCCTATAGAGATTTTCTCTTTCACTATCATCAATACTTCCTATTGGTCTATCCATATCTAGGTTAGCCCTGAAGCAGATTTCCTTACTTATCAATGGACTCAGGCCTAAATAGTTAAAGTAAAAGAATTTAAAAAGTTTGATACTTTCTTTATCATTATTTAATAGGTTAAAAAACTCTTCTTTATTAGTATCAAGTGGATTCTTCTTATCTTGTACAGGGGGGTATTCATATGATAAGCCAGGCAATATTTGCCTAATTCTGCTCATATCATGTCTAACTCTTTTTATAGAGTCTAAGATTTTTCTGTTATCCTTTTCTATTAGGATAATGTTGCTGTGTTTACCCATAACCTCTACTATAAGTCTTTTTTCACTTGGTAGACCTAATTCGTCGATAGATGATATATCTAAGATAATAAGTCTATCCATACCATATTGTTCTATATTAAGTATGATTCCTCCCGATAGATGTTTTCTCAGAAGCATACAAAATACAGGAGGAGTGGTTGGATTTCTCTTTGAGTAATCGGTTAAATAAACTCTAGAATTGTTGCTGCTTGCGGAAATCAATAATTTGTGGTTTATGCCTTTGTTATAAACTTGAACTAATATTTCGTCTTTTTCCTGTTGATATATTTTATCTATTCTACCTCCTAATAATGAGGATTGAAGTTCATGAACTACTGCACTTGTAACTATACCGTCAAATGACATATATTTTCCCTCCAAAAGAAAATTTAATAATAAGAGTATACCATTTATATAAGAAATTATAAAGTTTAAAGATTTTGTGGTATAATGTTATTAAGATTTCGTAACAAATGATGGATAAATACCTGACTTCATTATATAATCATTAATCACACTAGATGAGAGAAAGAGGTGGATAGGTTTGTTAAAGAGTATGACCGGTTATGGTAAAGGTGAACACCAAAATAAATTGTATAGATTTATAATAGAGATTAAGTCGGTTAATCATAGATATAATGACATATCTGTAAAAATGCCCCGTCATATATCATATCTTGAGGATACTATTAAACGTACAATTAAAGAAAAGATTTCTAGAGGAAAAGTAGATGTTTATATAAACTTTGAATATGTAAATGAATCTGCTATAGACGTTAAAGTTGATATTCCTCTTGCTATGTCCTACAAGATTGCTCTAGAGGAATTAAGAAGCCAGTTAGATCTAGAAGATAATGTTAGATTAAACAATATTCTTGTTATGAATGAAGTAATAAAAACAGAGAGAAAAGAAGTTGATGAAGATTTAGTTAAGGACAGCTTGCTCAAAGCACTTCAAATTGCTATAAATAATATTACTGAAATGAGAGAAAAAGAAGGTGAAGAGCTTAAGAAGGATATGTTATTTAAATTAGATAATATCACAAACCATCTGAGGGTTGTTGAGGAAAGGTCTCCTTTTGTAGTCACCGAATATAGGGAAAAGTTAAATGATAGAATAAGTGAACTATTAGATAGTAATATTACTATAGATGAAGAACGATTATCCAATGAAGTAGCTATTTTCGCAGATAAAAGCTCTATAGATGAGGAAATAGTAAGATTGAAAAGTCACATTAACCAGTTCAAAAATATTTTAGATGAAGATGATACTGTAGGAAGAAAGTTGGATTTTCTAATTCAAGAATTTAATAGAGAAATTAATACAATTGGCAGCAAATCCAATGATATAACAATTTCTAAATATGTTGTTGAGTTAAAAGCAGAACTTGAGAAGATTCGGGAACAAGTTCAAAATATAGAATAAGAGGGATTATTATATGTCTATTAAACTAATCAATATTGGATTTGGAAATATGGTTTCAGCCAACAGGATAGTGGCGGTTATAAGTCCAGAATCAGCTCCTATTAAGAGATTAATACAAGAAACAAGGGAAAAAGGCTTGCTAATAGATGCCACATATGGTAGAAAGACTAGGGCTGTTATCATTATGGATAGTGATCATTTAGTTTTAACAGCTGTTCAACCTGAGACTATTGGTAATCGTTTAAATAAACAGGATGAAAAGAGTATATGAAAGTTGGTGGTTTAGCTTGTCAAAGGGATTTTTGTTAGTTATATCTGGGCCATCTGGATCTGGTAAAGGTACTGTAAGTCAGGAATTGTTGAGAAGAAACAAGGATATTGTATTCTCAATATCAGCTACTACTAGACAGCCAAGGCCAACGGAAATAGATGGTTTAAATTATTTTTTTTTAGAAGAAGAGGATTTTAAGCAAAAAGTTAAAGATGATCAATTTTTGGAGCATGCATATGTTCATACGAATTACTATGGAACACCTAGGAGTTTTGTACTGGAAGAAATAGAAAAAGGTGAAATAGTTCTACTTGAGATAGATGTTCAAGGAGCTTTACAGGTTAAGAAAAACTACAAAAATGTAGTCTTTGTATTCTTATTGCCGCCTACCATGGATGAACTGAGAAATAGAATAATAAAGAGAGGTACTGAGTCTGAGGAGGACATAGAAAGAAGATTTAAGAATGCTTTCAAGGAATTGGATTTTGTAGGTGAGTATGATTATTTTGTAGTTAATGATAAAGTTGAAAATGCTGTTTTAGATATTGAACATATCATAAAGGCAGAAAAATTAAGGGTTAAACGACATTCGGATATAAAGAAAAATGTTATGAACAAGGAGGAATATTAATGATAAATCCATCATTTAGTCATGTTTTAGAAAAAGGCGATAGTAGATATACCCTAGTAATGTTAACTGCTAAAAGGGCCCGTCAAATAATTGATGGCAGCGAAGCTTTAGTGGATACAGATTCTACTAAACCAGTTACTATTGCAATTGAAGAAATCTATGAAGGCAAGGTCAAATATAAGAACCCAACGATAAATAGTATTAAGTAGGTGATGAAGTGTTAAAGGGTAAAACAATTATTTTAGGTGTTACAGGTGGTATTGCTATTTATAAAGCTGTAGACTTAGTCAGCAGGTTAAATAAACAAAATGCTAACGTGGAGGTCATAATGACACAAGCAGCTACTGAATTTGTCAATCCATTGACCTTTCAAACTATGTCTAATAACCCCGTACACACCAGTATGTTTAATAAGATTGATAAGTTTGAAGTGGAGCATATTTCATTAGCAAAGAAGGCTGACATGATTTTAGTCGCCCCTGCTACTGCTAATACTATAGGTAAAATTGCCAATGGGCTAGCTGATAACTTGTTGACTACGGTAATCATGGCCTCACATGCCAAAATAGTATTTGCAGCAGCTATGAATACAGAAATGTATAGTAATCCAATACATCAAGAAAACATGAACAAGCTTAAAAAACTTGGATATGAGTTTATACAAC
>CAZXWU010000007.1:0-12325 GCA_964644495.1 uncultured Tissierella sp. | reverse complement strand
GGCTTGTTGGCTTGTGGAGATTATGGAGCTGGCAAAATGGCGGAACCGGCTGATATTGTTGACTATGTAATTGATGCTTTTGTTGAAAAAGACTTGATAGGTAAAAAGATAGTGATAACTGCTGGACCAACTATCGAACCAATAGATCCAGTTAGATATATTACCAATCATTCCAGTGGTAAAATGGGTTATGACTTAGGAAAAGAAGCAAGGAGTAGAGGTGCAGATGTAGTTCTTATTTCTGGTCCTAGCTCTTTAGAGCCACCAAAGGGAGTTACTCTTGTAAATGTGAATACTACAGAAGAAATGTTTAATGCTGTAGGCCAATATTTTGATGACTGTGATATATTGATAAAGTCAGCTGCGCCAGCTGATTATAAGCCTGAAAGTTCCAGCTCAATTAAGATCAAGAAGAAAGATGGGGATAATGACGAATTGAAGATAAAACTCGTTAGAAATCCTGATATAGCCTATCATTATGGTAAAAAGAAAAAAGATCAAATTATTGTAGGCTTTGCAGCTGAAACTGATAATTTAGAAAGATATGCAAAGAAGAAATTAATAAAAAAGAATTTTGACTTTATAGTGGCAAATGATATAACTGAAAAAGGTGCTGGATTCAAGTCTGACACCAATATTGTGACCATAATTGATAAATATGATGAGCTTGTGACTTATCCTAAGATGAGTAAGAGGGACCTAGCAAAGATTATTTTAGATAAAGCAAATTATATTATTAATAACAAAAGCTAGTTTATCTAGCTTTTGTTTTATAGAAATAGAAAAGAGGAATGTAGTTATATGAACATACTATATGGACAAGTTTTAATCGATAATTATACTTCCCAGTTAGATAGACTTTTCACATATAAAATAGATGGTGAATTTATAGATATAGCCAAAGAGGGAATGAGAGTAATAATCCCATTTGGTAAAGGCAACAAACCAATAAAAGGCTTATTAATTACTATAGACGATGAATTCCATGGTGACTATGAGTTAAAAAGTATTATCGACCTTTTAGATGACAAGCCTATTGTATCAAGGGAGATGCTAAAATTAGGTTATTGGTTAAAAGAAAAATATCTTTGCACCTATTTAGAAGCCCTACAACCTATTTTACCACCAGGGGACTATAAGCAAGTGAATACCTTCATAGATTTAATTGATGATACTTACAATCCTATGAGTAAAGAAGAAGAAAAAATCATTACTTATCTACACAATGGAGGTACAGTTTTATTAAGTGATTTAAAAAAAGATTTAAAACTTCCTTATATTACTAAGTGGTTAAATAAGTTAGAAGAATTAGAAATAATTGAGACTACAATTGATATAGTTACAAAAGTAAAGAAGAAAAAAGAAAAATGGGTAAGGATAAATGCTGACTACTTACCTTTAGATAATATAAATCAGATTATTGGAAAGAGAGCTATAAAACAAAGGATGATTGCCAAACATCTTATAGAAAATGGTGATATGATTTTAAACTCATTAATTAAAGACTTGGAAACTAGCTTATCTACTGTAAAAGCTCTAGAAGAAAAAAGCATAGTAGAAATCTATTCTAAGGTCCTATACAGAAACCCAATTAAGAAATTTATTGCACCTTATGATAAACATATATTGAATAAAGAGCAAGCAATGGTATTTGACAAAATTTTAGATTCTATAAAGACAGAGACCGATGATAATAAATTTTTGATTCATGGTGTTACTGGTAGTGGAAAGACAGAAATCTATCTACAATTAGTTGAAGAAATGCTAAAGAGAGATAAGGATACTATAGTTTTGGTTCCAGAAATCTCCTTAACACCTCAAACAATAGATCGATTTGTTGGTAGATTTGGAGATAGAGTAGCAATACTTCATAGCCGACTATCTCAAGGAGAAAGATTTGATCAATGGAGAATGATAAAAAAAGGCAGTGTTAAAATAGTAGTAGGGGCGAGATCAGCAGTATTTGCACCTTTTAATAATTTAGGACTTATCATAATAGATGAAGAACATGAATCTACATATAAATCATCACAAAACCCTAAATATGACACTATTGATGTTGCGGGAAAAAGAGTAGATGTAGAGGACTCTATATTAGTCTTAGGCACTGCTACACCCTCACTAGACACCTATCATAAGTCTTTAAATGGTCAGATGACATTGTTAAGGCTGAAGGAGAGAGCAACTAAACAAGAGATGCCCACTATACACCTAATAGATATGCGGGAAGAACTAAAAAATGGCAACAAATCTATATTCAGCGCTGAATTAGAAAATAGGATGAAGGCTGCAATAGAAGATAAAAAGCAAATCATCCTATTTTTGAATAGGAGGGGATTTTCTACTTTTGTCTCCTGTAGGGAATGCGGTCATGTGGTTAAGTGTGATCACTGCGATATATCAATGACCTATTATAAAAATATAAACAAATTAAGATGCAATTATTGCGGTATAACTCATGATATTCCAAATGTATGTCCTGTATGCAATAGTAAATATATAAAATATTTCGGAATTGGGACAGAAAAAGTCGAGGAATTAATCCTTCAAATGTTTCCACATGCTAATATTGTTAGAATGGATGCAGAT
This sequence comes from uncultured Tissierella sp., assembly GCA_964644495.1. Lineage (GTDB taxonomy): Bacteria > Bacillota > Clostridia > Tissierellales > Tissierellaceae > JAAYTL01. Next base: position 9,736 of record CAZXWU010000007.1, on the reverse strand, counting down.
ACTACTAGTAAGAAGGGAAGCTATGAAATAATTTTAGATGATATGAAAAATAAGAAAATAGATATATTAATAGGTACACAGATGATCGCTAAAGGTTTAGACTTTGAGAATGTGACCTTGGTAGGTATAATAGCAGCGGATACAACTTTAAATTTACCAGATTATAATTCTCCAGAGAGGACTTTTCAACTAGTTACCCAAGTTGCAGGTAGGGCTGGAAGAGGAGACACAGAGGGAAGTGTGGTTCTTCAAACCTATAATCCAGACCACTATAGTATAAGGCATTCAAGAAATCAAGATTTTGAAAACTTCTATAATATAGAGATTAAACTTAGGGAGGAATTCCTATATCCTCCTTTTATCAATCTTGTAAATATATTGATTTATGGAGAAAGTAGACAAAAGGTTGGTAAATTATCAAAAGATATATATAATATAATTGGTAAAGAAATCTATAATATATACCAAAGTTCATATAGGGATTATATTATTGGACCTTATCCTGCTCCTTTGGAAAAAATCAAAAAAAATTTTAGATTTCAGATTATTATAAAACTAGAGGATGTTTACAAAGATGAGTTAAAAGACTTGATTTATAGGGTATGTATAAAAAATGAATTTAAATTAAATATGGATGATATAAAAATAAGTATTGACATCAATCCTAACACAATCATATAGGAGGAATATAAATGGCATTAAGAAAAATACGTCTGGAAGGAGATCCTATACTTAGGAAAAAATCGAGACCAGTTGAAGATATGAGCGAAAGAATAAAAATATTATTGGATGATATGGTAGAGACAATGAATGATGCCCAAGGAATTGGATTAGCAGCACCCCAAGTAGGTGTTCTAAGAAGAGTGGTAATCGTGGATGTTGGAGATGGACCTATTAAAATAATTAATCCTGAAATAATTGAGGAAGAGGGTTCATATATAGATATTGAAGGTTGCCTTTCCGTACCTGATAAGGCTGGAAAGGTAGAAAGACCTCAAAGGGTAAAGATTAAATATCTTAATGAAAATTGGGAAGAATCAATTTTAGAGGGGACAGATTTATTGGCAAAAGCTATTTGTCATGAAATTGACCATCTAGATGGAATTTTATATATTGACAAGGTTATAGAATATGTTGACTTAACAGAAATGGAAGATGAAAACGAAGAAGATTAAGAGGTGTATTTAAAATATGAAGATTATTTTTGCAGGAACACCAGAATTTGCAGTAGCAACATTAGAAGCCCTTCATAAGAATGGACATGATATTCAATTGGTTGTAACTCAAAAGGATAAGCCTAAAGGAAGGGGTAAAAAACTACAATATACACCTGTAAAGGAAAAAGCTTTACAGCTTGGATTGGAGGTTTATCAGCCCGAAAATATAAATAGTCCTGAATCTATAGAGAAACTAAAGGGAATAGACCCTGATTTTCTTATAGTGATAGCCTATGGACAAATACTGAAGAAAAATGTATTGAATATTCCAAAGAAGGAAGCCCTAAATGTCCATGCGTCATTACTTCCTAAATATAGGGGGGCTGCACCTATTAACTGGTCCATAATAAATGGTGAAAAAGAAACTGGCGTTACCATAATGAAGATTGAGGAGGGGCTAGATACAGGCGATATGATTAGTAAGGCTATCACACCTATTAAGGATGATGATGATTCGATTAGCATACATGATAGATTATCCATCTTAGGCAGCCAACTTATGGTTTCGACTTTAGATGATATTATAAATAATACGGCTGTATATAGACCGCAAAAAGATGAGGATTCATCCTATGCTCCTATCTTATCTAAGGAAACTGGTTTAATTGACTGGTCTAAATCCTTAAAGGAGATATTCAATCAAGTCCGTGGATTGAAACCATGGCCAGGCACATATAGCCATTATAGAGACGAGGTAGTCAAAATTCATAAAGTTAAGATGACTGATGATGCAAGCCAAGGTGAGCCAGGAATGATAGTAAAAGTAACAAATGAAGGAGTATTTGTAAATACTTTAGATAGACTAATAATAATAGAAGAATTACAGTTTCCTAATAAGAGAAGGATGAAGGTCAGTGAGTATTTGGCTGGGAATACTATTGAAAGTAATGTAATATTAAAATAGTCTGGAGGTGGTATATGTGTTTGGATATGGAATGTATTTAGATAGTTCATGGTTTATTTTTGTTTTACCAGCAATAATCTTTGCTTCAATTGCTCAAATGAAGGTTAAAAGTGCATATAATAAATATTCTAGGGTCAATAGTGGCTCAGGACTAACAGGCGGTCAAATTGCAAGAAGGATTTTGGATAGAAATGGCTTGAATGATGTAGTGATTGAGCAAACTCCAGGACAATTAACTGACCATTATGATCCAAGGAAAAGAGTTATTAGATTATCTAGTACAATTTATGGAGGAAGCAGTGTTGCATCTATGAGTGTTGCAGCACATGAGGTTGGTCATGCCTTGCAACATGCAGATGGCTATTTTCCACTTGTGCTTAGAAACAACCTAGCTCCTTTGGTTAATATAAGCTCTAGATTTGTTTGGATATTTATCGTTTTGGGATTCTTAGTTAGTCCCTTCCTAATCGAGCTTGGAATAGCTATCTTTTTAGGGGTTGTATTGTTTCAAGTAATAACACTGCCAGTTGAGTTAAACGCAAGCCGAAGAGCATTGGCTCAATTAGAAGATGGAATATCACCAGCAGAAAATATAAAACCTGCTAAAAGCATGTTAAATGCTGCAGCTCTTACTTATGTTGCAGCAACATTGACAGCTATAGCTCAGCTATTGAGATTATTAGCAATAACAAGTAGAAGAAGGGATTAGGGGACAGCCCTAATCCCTTGTTCAATTTTAAATAGAGGTGATAAGATGACAAATAATCCACGGGAATTAGCCTTACAGATTTTGAAAGATATAAATGAAAATAATGCATTTTCAAATATACAATTGAATAAAGGCCTAAATGAGGATATAGATCCAAGGGATGCTAATCTTGTTAGAGAAATAGTATATGGAATAATCGAGAATAGATTATATATTGATTATATTATTTCAAAGGCTTCAAAGATAAGGTTAAAAAAAATCCATCCCAACATTTTAGAAATTTTAAGAATTGGAATATATCAAATATTGTTTATGGATAGAATACCAAACAGTGCAGCAGTGAATGAATCTGTAAAATTGGCAAAGAAATATGGTCACAAGGGTACTATTGGCTATGTAAATGGAATTCTTCGGGCTATTACCCGAGATCCTGAAAAGTTTACACAAATTGATAAATCAGATAAAACAAATTATTTATCTATAAAATACTCACATCCCAAATGGATGATTAAGAGGTGGATTCTAGAATATGGTGAAGAATTCACCGAAAAATTGTGTAAAGCCAATAATGAAAGACCACATCTAAATATTAGAGTAAATACATTAAGGATAAGTAGGGATGAATTAGTAGCAAGGTTAGAAAAACAAGGGATTAAAACTAGACAAGGTTTATATGCAAATGATTGTTTAGTAGTTGACCAGGCTAATAGTATAACAAATCTACAAGAGTTTAAGGATGGTTTATTTACAATACAGGATGAGAGCAGTATGCTTGTGAGTCAAATAATGGACCCTGGTGAAGGAACTTATGTATTGGATGTATGTAGTGCCCCGGGTGGGAAGTCAACTCATATGGCTCAAATAATGGGTAACAAAGGCATGATAATAAGCAGGGATATCTTTGATCACAAATTGGAGTTAATAAAAGAAAATTATGAAAGACTAGGTATAGATATAATACAGGTAGAGAACCACGATGCCTTGAAAAGAGATGATTCCTTAATTGGGAAAATGGATTATCTCTTATTAGATGCACCATGTTCAGGCTTAGGCTTAATACGAAGAAAACCTGAAATAAAGTGGAACAGACTAGAGGAGGATATTTACGCCCTATCCAATCTTCAATATGATATAATAGTCAATATTAAAGATTATCTTAAAATAGGTGGTATATTAGTATATTCTACCTGTACCATAGAAAAAGAAGAAAATATTGAGCTTATTAAAAGATTCCTTAAGGAGAATAAGGAGTTTAAATTGGTAAGTATTGAGGATAAGTTAAATAACATGGATAATATAGATACTCTCCAGGAGGGTTATATTCAATTATTTCCACATTTACATTCTACTGATGGGTTTTTCATTGCGAAAATGGTTAAAGAAAGATAGATTATTAACTATTAATTATGTATAATGTTTTATATGATATTGAGGTGATGTTTTTGAATAGGATTGAACTTAATAGCTTAAGTCTTGATGAATTAAAGAAATATATGAAATCAATAGGCGAGAAATCCTTTAGGGGTGACCAGTTATTTTCTTATTTCCATAGGAATATGGGATTGGATATAGATGATATTCAGGTATTACCACAAGATTTAAGAAATAAATTGTTAGAAGATGCAAATGTTAATGAAATCAAACTTCTTAAGAGATTTGATTCTAAGGTTGATACTACAAAAAAATACCTATTTCTTTTAGAGGACAATAATATTATTGAAAGTGTTTTAATGGAGTATAGCCATGGTTTTACAGTTTGTATTTCAACCCAGGTTGGATGTAGAATGGGATGTAGTTTTTGTGCATCCACAAAGGAAGGAAGAATCCGAAACCTAACAGCAAGTGAAATGCTAAATCAGATTTACTTTATTGAAAAGGACTTAGATAAAAAGATATCTAATATTGTCTTGATGGGTAGTGGTGAGCCCTTAGATAATTATGATAATACTATGAAATTTTTGAATATTATTCACCATACAAAGGGACACAATCTAAGCTACAGAAATATAACGCTATCAACATGTGGTATAGTTCCAAAGATCTACGATTTGGCTAAGGAAGATATCCCTATAACCTTATCTGTTTCACTACATTCACCCTTTGACCATATAAGATCTAAGATGATGCCTAGTGGGAAAAGATATAAAGTAAAAGATATAATTGATGCATGTAAATTTTATGAAAAGATAACTAATAGGAGGTTGACCTTTGAATATACTTTAATTCAGGGTGTAAATGATCGAAGCGAAGACCTTGAAGAACTAGTGAAGATTTTATATGGGTTAAATGCTCATATCAACTTAATACCATTGAATCCTATAAAAGAGTACAATGAGGATAGACCAAGCAATAGTAATATTGAAAGGTTCAAAAAACAATTGACTAGAAGCAATATTCAAGTTACGATAAGAAATGAAAAAGGGATGGACATAAGTGCATCTTGTGGGCAGTTGCGTAGAGATTATCTTTCTCAAGAGTAATTAATATACAAACTGAGGTGATATAATGAAAGTATGTGGTATAACAGATAAGGGCTTGTCACGGGAAAACAATCAAGACTCTTTATTCGTTTCAGACATGGAAGATTTACCTTTATTTATTGTAGCGGATGGTATGGGTGGACATAATGCTGGTGAAATAGCCAGCAATATAGCAGTGGATACTATCAAGGATAAATTTTTGAAAAGTAAAGATAGCTTAAAGACCAATGACCAAATTATGAAAACCATTAGAGAAGCTATTGGTGAAGCAAACAATAAAATATACTTACATGCTTTGAGGACTCCTCCTTGTTCAGGCATGGGTACAACTCTAACAATGGCCTACATACATAAAGGTGTTTTCTATATAGGTCATGTTGGAGATAGTAGGGCTTATTATATAAGGGATAAAAATATACAACAGATCACAGAGGATGATTCACTGGTGAATGAATTAATAAAGAATGGAAGCATTACAAAGGAAGAAGCCATAAACCATCCTCAAAGAAATGTTATCACTAAGGCCTTGGGGACAAGCATTGATATAGAAGTAGATATTCAAACATTTAAACATAAAACTGATGATATTTTGATAATATGTAGTGATGGTTTATCTAATATGGTAAAAGAAGACCAGATACTTGAAAGGATTAAAGCAGAAGAAGTAGATATAAAATTAGCATGTGCAAGCTTAGTTAACTTAGCTAAGGAAAATGGTGGCTTAGATAATATTACGGTAATTACAATCAAATTTTAGCAAATGAGGTGACAAGATGATAGGAAAAGTTTTGGGAAATAGATATGAAATTATTGAACAAATAGGTGGGGGAGGCATGGCCATAGTATATAAGGCTAAATGTCGACTATTAAACAGATTTGTTGCAATAAAAATACTTAGAAATGAATTTTTAGATGATGAAGATTTTATCAGAAAATTTAAAAGGGAGTCCCAGGCTGCAGCTAGTCTTTCACATCCTAATATTATGAATATTTATGATGTTGGTGTTGAAGAATTAGATGAGAAAGAAACACACTATATAGTTATGGAATATATAAAAGGTAAAACCTTGAAAGAACTAATTAAAGAGAAAGGAAAATTATCTTTAGATGAGACCATAAATTTTTCAATACAAATATCAGATGCTTTAAAGCATGCACATTTAAATAATATTGTACATAGGGATATAAAACCTCAAAATATTATGTTAAATGAAGACAATATGATAAAAGTTACTGATTTCGGAATAGCTAGAGCAGCTACATCCTCAACTTTAACAACGACTTCCAATGTCCTAGGCTCAGTACATTATTTTTCTCCTGAACAAGCAAGGGGCGGATATACTGATGAAAAATCTGATATATATTCATTGGGGATAGTAATGTATGAAATGATAACTGGCAAGCTACCATATGATGGAGAGACACCTATATCAGTAGCCTTAAAGCATGTTCAAGACGATATTATACCACCCAGGGAGGTTGATAATACAATACCCATGGGATTAGAAGCAATAATACTAAAATGCGTTCAAAAGAGACAAAGCGATAGATATGACAGTGTTGGATCAGTAATGAAGGATCTAAAGGCTATGAAAAATAATGCTGAGATTAAATTTATCACAGATAATGATGCTGATGAACAAGCAACAAGAATGATTCCCATCATTAAAGAAGAGAGTGTTGAGGAAATGGCCAATAATTCAAAAGCAAAGAACAAGCGAAAGACCAGTAACAAAGGTAAGAAGAATGAAGGTGGCTTAAAGATGATACTATTAGCTATCTTATTAGCCTTTCTAGTGGTTACAATAGTATTTGCAGGATGGTTAAAATTACAAGAATTCTTTGATGTAGCTGAGGTTATAGTTCCTGATGTTAGGGGCAAACTTGAAAGTGAGGCTAGAGACGAGATCGAGTCTCTAGGACTCGTATTTAATGTTAGTGGGACAGCTACTAGTACTGAATTAGAGCCTGGTAGAGTAATTAGTCAAGGAGTAAAAGAAAATTCTAAAGTCAATGAAGGATTTACCATAGATGTTGTTATTAGTGAGGGACGTGATTTAGTAAGGGTTCCTGGTCTAATTAATAAAACTTATGAAGAAGCCGAACTACTTTTAAAAGAAGCAGGCCTGGAAGTTGGGGAAAGGCATTATGAGACTTCTGATATAACTCCAAATAATTTTGTTATGAATCAAGAACCAGCTGCCTTTACTTTCTTAGCACCTGGGTCTAGAGTCCACTTGGTCATAAGTCAAGGTGAAGAAATCAAAAATGTCTCTATGCCAAACCTTGTAGGTATGGAACTTATACCTGCACAAAATGAAATTTTGAGCTTTGATTTAGTAGTTGGTGATGTCCGGGAAGAATATCATGATACTGCCCCTGAAGGTGAGGTTTACTGGCAATCCTATGAACCAGGAAGTGAAGTAGAAACTAAGACAGCTGTGGATTTATATGTAAGTATGGGGCCTGAAACAATTGAAGAAGAGGTAGATCCAGAGGATCCAGAGGACCCAGGTGATCCAAATGTTGAGAGAAATATAGTATTAAACCTTACACCTTTTAGTGATAGAGACAACACTCAAATTAGGCTTGTTAGAAGACAAAATGGTATAGAAATGCAAATATATAATGAAAGTCATGCTTATGAAGATGGTGAATTTGCTTTAGAGGTTAGAGGTATAGTTGGTGCTGAATTCGATGTATATTTTGATGATATCTTCCAATATACAAGAAGAATAGGGGATTAATGGTGAATATATGCTAGATGGAATAATCATTAAAGGCATTGGCGGTTTTTACTATGTGAAAACTAGCCAAGGAATTATACAATGTAGAGCTAGAGGGGTATTTAGAGAAAATAATATCACCCCTCTAGTTGGTGATAAAGTCAAGATTAAAATAAGTGAAGAGGATGGGTCTGGCTATGTGGTTGACATTGGTGAAAGAAAGTCCCAACTGCTTAGACCCTCTGTTGCCAATGTGACTCAGGCCATTGTTGTCATGAGTATAAAAAGCCCTAATATCAACTCCTGGTTATTGGATAAGTTTTTATTAATGGCTGAATACGAAGGTCTGGATGTTGTTATTTGCATAAACAAGTATGACCTAGATAAGAATTTAAGTGAAAAATATAAAGAGATTTATGAGAAGGCTGGATATAGAGTATTGTTGACCAGCTGTAAACTAGATTTGGGTATGGATGATTTAAGAAGAGAATTACATGGTCAAATCAGTGTTTTTGCTGGCCCTTCAGGTGTAGGTAAGTCTTCATTATTGAACAAGATTGACAATAGGCTCAATCTTGAAACCGGTGATATTAGTAACAAAACACAAAGAGGCAAGCATACTACAAGGCATACAGAGCTTCTACAACTTGATGATAAATCCTATATATTAGATACTCCTGGATTTTCTTCCCTGAATTTAGATTTTATTGAGGATGAAAACCAGGTCAAGGATTATTTTAGAGAAATTCATAAGTATGGATCTGACTGTAGATTTATGACGTGTTTACATGATAAAGAGCCTAATTGTGCTGTCAAAGACAAGGTGGAAGAGGGTCTTATAAACGAGGAAAGATATGGCAACTATTTACTTTTATTAAATGAAACAAGAAATATTAGGAGGTACTAGAATGGCTAAAATTGCACCTTCCTTATTGTCTGCAAACTTTGCAAATTTGGAAGAGGATATAAAAAAAATCAAAGCTGGCGGGGCTGAATATTTACACCTAGATGTTATGGATGGAAATTATGTTCCGAATATTTCATTTGGAATCCCAGTTATTAAAAGCTTAAAAAAGTCGACTGATTTGATATTCGATGTACATTTGATGATTGATAGGCCTGAACGCTATATTAAGGGTTTTGTGGATGCTGGTGCCGATATAATCACAGTGCATCAAGAGGCAACGGTCCATCTTCATAGGACTATACAGGAAATAAAATCCTTTGGTATAAAGGCGGGAGTATCCTTAAACCCTGCTACACCTATAGATGTACTAGAATATGTAATTATGGACATAGACCTAATACTAATAATGAGCGTGAACCCTGGATTTGGAGGCCAATCTTTTATACCAGCTATGATTGATAAAATCAAGGCTACTAGGACCTTAATTGACAATCATAATCCAAATATTATTCTAGAAGTTGATGGAGGCATTAAATTAAGCAATGCTGAGCAGATAGTAAAGGCAGGTGCTGATTTAATTGTTTCTGGATCTGATATATTTGGTGCAGATGATGTTATTAAAAGAACTAGGGAATTTAATAAATTGATTGTGTAATAGACTTGATTATGATATTATGAGTATACAAACAAATATTTAATCATTGGACACTAGGGGAGCCATTTGGCTGAGAGCGGATTAATCCCGACCCTTATGACCTGAACTAGGTAATACTAGCGTAGGGAAGTGTGGAGT
>CAZXWU010000006.1:0-22081 GCA_964644495.1 uncultured Tissierella sp. | reverse complement strand
TTTTTCATATAATGAACGTTATTTTTGTTCAGGCTTTAGTCATTCATTTATTTCTTTCTATTGGAAAGAGGGTTGCTCTTAACAGCATCTTTCAATCTCTCATCATCTAAATGGGTGTATATTTGTGTGGTTGATACTGATTCATGGCCTAATATCTCTTGTAAGGCCCTAATATCTACATTCCCATATTTATACATCAATGTAGCTGCAGTATGTCTTAATTTATGTGTTGAATATACGCTAGTGTCCAAGCCTATTCTTTTCAAATATTTATCTACCATATGCTGGATAGCCCGATTAGATATTCTATTTTTCCTTTTGCTAATAAAGAGAGCATCAGGATCATTTACCTCTGTAGGTCGTACGCTTAAGTAATCTTTAATAGCATATAAGCAGGCTTCATTTAGATAAATGGTTCGCTCTTTGTTACCTTTACCGATAACGGCTAGAGTATCTTTCTTAATCTTACTTATATCGATACTAGATAGTTCAGAGAGACGCATTCCACAATTTAAAAACAAAGTTATAATAGCATAATCTCTTTTACGATATTCTTCACTTGGATTCTCTAAAACCTTGTCTAAAAGATGCTCTGACTGCTCAAGGGTTAGGTATACAGGCTGCCTAGAATTTGTTTTAGGAAGCTCTAAGCCTTCAGCAGGATTCTTATCAATAGAATTTACCTTAGAGTAGAGGTAATTGAAAAAGGACCTGAGGGAGGAGACCTTCCTTGATTTTGCATGATTCCCATTTCCAAGGGTTTTATCTGCAAAGGAAATATAAGCATGCAAGTCTTGTATAGTAATTTTCTTTATAATATCTAAATTAATATCATTAACTTCAATTTCATCAAAGTCAATTTCAGAAGAGACCATTTTGTACCTTAACTTGATATATCTAAAAAAGGTATATAGATCATAGGAATATTCTTTAACAGTATTGGGGGAGGTTCCTTTAATTGTTTCCATGTAATTTAAGTAATCATCTAAAATTATCGGCCTTTTATGCATTTTAATCCTCTTTTCACTATTTTAGTATGGTTTAGTCACAAAATAGATATTTTGTGACTAAACATCTATATTTATAATATACCATAAAATAGAAGTTTAATCAATATTATTATGGATTATCAACTATATCATCTATTTTTTTATATTTAACTTTAAGCAGTCTATATTTAGCTGGTATTTGTATTTAGTTGCACTATCAACAACCCTAAGGCCCTAATTAGACTAAATTGAAAATATAGCACACTATTAAGGGAATTGCCTTAGGCATTGAATGAAAACCTCCTAGGGGCGATTTTAAGGCTTGGTTTTTTATGGATTAGAAGCAATTTTAAGGTTTAGTTTTTAATGGATAATAATATTTTTATTTTTTTATAATTCTATTTTAATTCATTGATTAAACTTCTATTTTTTGTTTTAGGAAGCTCTAAGCCTTCAGCAGGATTCTTATCAATAGAATTTACCTTAGACCGGATTTATTATTTTCCTATATTAAACTAGCCTATATTATAAAATTCAATTTAATATTGTTTAATATTGAAAAATTATTGGTTACCTATTAATAATGAAAGTATCTAAAGTACCTATTGTTAATCCACTTCTGTTAAAACTAAAAAATAGTTTACATAAATGCTTTATGTAAACTATTACTTTGAACTATCAATTTAAAATATTATTTTGAAGTATTACTTTCAAGTATAAATTTAAAGAAATTATTCTATCCTAATTGTTAATATTTTGACTATTACTTTACTTTGTATAAATCACTCAATATAGCTTTTATAATAAATAGTGAATTATCAAACGCCTCCTTGGATTGTCTATGAATAACTTTATAATGTTCTAAACCCTTGTCAGTAATTTTATATCTCCTTATAGATCTTTTTACTGGATCTTCCCACCATCCCTCAATATAACCCTCTGATTCCATTTCCCTTAAAAGTGGATATATCATCCCAGGGCTTGGAGTCCATTTATTACTTAGTCTATTACTTATCTCATCCTTGATTTTATTGCCATACAAATTTTTTTGTGTCAACAGATGTAATATATATAATTTTACAAAAGTAGTAGTTCCTATAGTAGTCGGAAATTGTCTTTGTCTTTCACCCTTATATATAGTCATTTAACCTCTCCTTCATTTTAGGGATTTGGTCCATATCTATATAGAATTGGCCCAATAGTAGTTCATTATTATTAATTTCTCCATGGCAATCTGAACCTCCTGTCCCTATGAGCTTATTATTGATTGCTATATTCTTAAAGTAATCAACTTGGCTAGGTGTGTGTTTTGAATGGATATATTCAATACCTTCAATCCCCCTGTCTATACAGTATTGGACTAAAGATTTATCCTTTAAAAGACCTGGATGTGCCAAAACTGGTATACCATTAGCTTTTTTAATCAAGGATATTCCATCTTCAACAGAAAGCTTAAACCTCTCAACATAGGCTGGTTTACCGGGATTTAAATATTTATTAAAAGCTTCTTGTATATTTGATACGTATCCCTTGTTTTTTAATTCCCTTGCAACAGCTACCCTACCAACAAAACCATTATCATTGGCTTCTTTGATTTTTTCAAAGTCTACCTTTAGATTAAGACTCTGTAACTTTTCTATAATTTTTTCTACTCTTTTTATTCTATGTTGTCTTAGATCATGGGTTCTAGATAACAATTCACCATCTTTATAATCGATAAAATATCCAAGCAAGTGTACCTCCATATAATTACCGATACACGACAACTCAATACCAGGTATTACTTTAAAATCAAGTATATCTTTACTATACTTTAAGGCCTCGTCAATTCCCAATACAGTGTCATGGTCTGTAATTGCCATTCCATCAAGTCCTTTTTCAATTGCATTATCAATAAGCTCCTGGGGGCTATAAATACCGTCTGAGTAATATGTGTGAACATGTAAGTCATACTTCAATCAAATTTACCTCCTTAGATAAAAAATACTTAATAAGAAAACTAGCTATAAAATAGCTTTTTTAAATCATTAATGAAAAGTTCAATGGGTAAAACTTTCCTATTATTTATGAAAAAACCTGCCAAAATAGGCAGGTTTTATTATCTTGGTTTAACAATCAAATTTATTAGTTTATTATTATTCTTTCGTAATAATAATGTACTATTTTGCATATTCAATAGCTCTTGTTTCTCGTATAACGTTTACCTTGATTTGACCTGGATAATCTAATTCAGATTCAATTTTCTTTACAATTTCTCTAGCAGTGTGAATTGTTTGATTCTCATCTACTTCTTCTGGTTTTACCATAATTCTTATCTCTCTACCAGCTTGAATTGCGAAGGATTTTTCTACTCCTTCTACAGAGTTGGCTATTTCTTCCAATTTCTCAAGTCTCTTTATATAAGCTTCTAAGGTTTCTCTTCTAGCTCCAGGTCTAGCTGCTGATATGGCATCAGCCGCTTGTACCAATACTGCTTCAACAGTTGTAGGCTCTATATCACCATGGTGAGCACCTATAGCATGCAAGACTTCCTTAGACTCTTTATATCTTCTAGCTAAATCAACACCAATATCAACATGAGGGCCTTCTACTTCATGATCTACAGCTTTACCTAAATCATGTAATAAGCCAGCTCTTTTAGCCAATCTAATGTCTGCTCCTAATTCAGCAGCCATCATCCCAGCTAGATGTGCTACTTCAATAGAATGTTTCAGTACGTTTTGTCCATAACTTGTTCTATATTTTAATCTTCCTAAAAGTTTTATAATTTCAGGATGGAGATTATGAATACTTGTATCAAATGCGGCTTGTTCTCCTTCTTCTCTAATGATGTTTTCTACTTCTTTTTTGGCCTTATCGACCATTTCTTCGATTCTAGCAGGGTGTATTCTACCATCTACTATTAGTTTTTCAAGTGCAATCCTAGCAACTTCCCTTCTAATAGGATCAAATCCTGATAATACAACAGCTTCAGGAGTATCATCAATAATTAAATCAATACCTGTTAGTGTTTCAAGGGTTCTTATATTTCTACCTTCTCTACCTATGATTCTACCCTTCATTTCGTCGTTAGGTAATGAAACAACAGTAACAGTTGTTTCAGCAACATGATCAGCTGCGTATCTTTGGATAGAAGTAGTAATAATTTCCCTTGCCCTCTTATCTGCTTCCATTTTTGCTTGATTTTCAACATCTTTAATCATAATAGCAGATTCATGTGCAATCTCTCTTTTAACTCCTTCTAATAAAATTTCTTTTGCTTCTTCCGTAGTTAAACCAGAGAGCTTTTCTAATTCCAACAATTGTTGATCATACAATTCATTAATACTAAGTTCTTTCTCATCTAATTGCTTGTTTCTTTTAGCAATTAGTTCTTCTTTCTTTTCGATTGACTCCAATTTTCGATCAATAGATTCTTCTTTATTTTGAACACGACGCTCAAGTTTTTGTACTTCATTACGTCGCTCTCTATTTTCTCTTTCGGACTCAGTTCTAAGCCTGTGAATCTCATCTTTTGCTTCGAGTAACAATTCTTTTTTATGAGATTCTCCATCTTTTTCAGCATCTTGTAATATTTGTTTTGCTAACTCTTCAGCATTCTTTATTTTTCCTTCGCCTATATATCTTCTAATAAAATATCCGACGATTATTCCAATAATTGCGCCAAGAATTGCGAATAGGACTTCATTCATTAATGTCAAACACCTCCGATTATTAAATTTTCAAGTTCCATACTACATTTTAATTTCAAAAAGTATACATCATTTCAGTTAAGTGTGATACACAAAACGGAAGTTTAGAATTGTTTGTAACCTCTAAACTTTATGAAAACAATATACCATTGTATGGTTACACACCTTTATTTTATTACTTATCTAAAGTAATGTCAAGATGAAATTAGGGTTCAGCTCTAGTTACAAAACTTGTAGTACCATCTAGTTCAACACGGTAACAAAAATTACTGATATTTGATAGATGCTGGTTATGTGTTACCATGATTATTTGACGATTAAACATCTCTGAAGTTTGTTTCAAGAAATCCCCTACATTGTATATATAATCCTCACTTACATGTTTCGCAGGCTCATCAAGGATTAATGGGCCCTCTATCCTAGGTTTATGTATTTGTAAAAAGGCAATTCTTAGGGCCAAGGATACAATATCCACTACCCCTCCACCTCTAGATAATTCAGGTTTTGTTTTTATAATAAGGTCCTCATTTTCATTGATAACATAGAACTCAGCATTTGCCTTGTTACGAAGCTCTTCTATTTCAATCAGGAACTCTATATTAGATTCAAAAATGAATTGAAGGCATTTTGTAACTAAAGACTCTATCTGTACTTTAGCTTGTTCACGTGCAAACTCTGAAGTTTTTTGATAAAGTATAATGACCTTCTCTAGCAATTCTATATTATTGCTTATTACAAGTAGATCTGATTTAGATTCATTTAGTTGTTCAGATAACTTTTCTTTTTTCCCACTTTCCCTAGCTATAAAGTCTTTTAACTCGGATATTCTCTTATCTAAAGAATTAAGCTTATCATCCATCTAATCACTTCTTTTCTAATAGATCTACTGGCAGTAATTTGTTAGCATCTTTTAATAATTCATTCATTTCTTTAGTGAGTTTTTCAATTTCACTATCTAAATCTTTGGGATCTACTCCTAGTTCCTCTAATTCCTTTATTAATTCTTCTTCTTGTTTTTTTAATTGTTCTAGTCTAGCTTCTGCTCTATACTTCAAAGACTTTGCTTTATCTAGGTTTTCTTTTAGATTATTTAATTCTTTTTCAAAATCCATATTTTAAACCTCCTAATTATAATGGCTGATAATATGATCGATTCTATTTGAGTCTATCTCACTTAAACAAAGTGGACAAATTTCTAGTTTTGATAATAAATCCTTATATTTATTAGTGTATAAGTCAATTTCATTAGAAATGCTCTTATGATTTTGCTTTTCTGTCTTGTAAGAAGTTTCCATTGCTTTAAATTTACTGTATATTTCATTTAGTTTATTTAAATTACTTACATACTGAACCACTTCTTTGTATATTGCTTCAGATCCTTCTATACCATCAAATTTATTAATAAAATCTCTTCCGATTGTTAAATTGTTTTGGTTTTCTTTGTAATCATCTCTAAGCTTTATAAGTTTATTAATATATATAGGCTTTTTCTCGAATGCAGATATTTTGTTGTCTACTTCAGATAGTCTATTTAATTTATTAAAGATGTCATTTGAAGTCTCTCTATCTTTGCCTAGTAACAGTAATTTGTTCCTTATATTCTGGTATTTATTCATCATAGACAAGATGCTATTTGATCTTTCATATAGATTATCTGCATCATCTACCATGGATAATCTATCAATAAGTGCTTCACCTTTTTTTATGTCATTTTGATACTTGCTATAGTGAACTTTTTTAATAGAATAATACTTAAAGCTTATTATATTATTTTCAAGGCCCTTTACTATGGGATCTACTTTTTCAATGTTAGATAGCTTTAATAGTTGTTCATTAATAACTTTTAATTCATTACTAATAAATTTATATTTATCGTTAAGAGAGAGTAAGTTTTCTTTTCTCTTTTTCTTTTTATACAGAATATCTCGAATCTCTTCCGACTTCTTTAATTTCATCTCCAATTGATCTAAATATTCGAATTCCTTTAATTCTTCTTCTATCTTGGTAATTCTGTTTTCAGTAATTTTCCTTGAGTTTGATAAATTCCTTGTATCTTTTAATGTCTCTTTTAATGCATCATCAATTAAATTAACTCCTATTAATCTACCAATAGCTCCTGCTCTAGTACTTGTTTTCTCAGATAATAAAAATGATCCTTCTAATTGTTCACCTATATTAATTGCATTAGTTGCTTCACTGTCTAGTTTGATTTTTTTAATCCCTATCTC
This sequence comes from uncultured Tissierella sp., assembly GCA_964644495.1. Classification (GTDB taxonomy): domain Bacteria; phylum Bacillota; class Clostridia; order Tissierellales; family Tissierellaceae; genus JAAYTL01. The sequence continues at coordinate 15,172 of CAZXWU010000006.1, read as the reverse complement.
TTCAACAATTTCATCTGGTACATTGGTTCCAAATCCTTCATATTTTACCTCATCACCATTTTTCTTATAAAGAATATAGGTGTTTTTGGATTTACTTCTTATTCTTTGAACCTTAGTATTATCACTAAAAACCAAGGTTACAGAAGCTTCTCTTTCTCCTTCTCTGACAAAATAATCCCCTGATGGCTCATTATACAAAGCCCATTTAATACCTCTAATAAGAGCCGTCTTACCTGAATCTGATGGCCCCAGAATAACATTTAATCCTTGATCGAAATCTATGGAGGTATATTTATGAGATTGAAAATTTTCTAATACAACAGTTTTTAAATATTTCATATTAATCACCGTTTGAACCTTTCATTTGAACCATAGCTATTCTTTTTAGAGCTTCTTCTTTTACTTCTTCACTTAGACCTTCAGATTTGGAAACCTCAATTAAAACATCATTTATATCCATTTTCTCAAAGTTGGTTGCGGAATCAATAGTCTGTTTAAATTCAAACAATCTTTCCCTTTTAAATATATTTTTCTCTATTTCTTGTCTATCTAATACCATGTCCCCACTTAAGGCATTTTCTAAAAATATATCAGTAATTTTTATCTCTTGGCCTAGGTCAATAATTATTACTTTTGGTTTTCTTTCCATTTCTCTCATACTATTTGAAATTCTTACTATACTTCCCGGATTCAAAAAATATTTATCATCAATTACTATCTTGTTAAATCCTGAGTGATAGTGACCAGCAAGAGTTATATCTGCTTTAGTATTTTTTATGTCATCTACCAATGTATATGGAACACCTTTAATAAAAGGTTTATCTAAGAGCATGCCGTGAACAATATGTATGGTGTAATTTACCGAATTATCTACATCTTTTAATATGTAATAATCTCTATTGATTGGATCGTCAATATCATAAATATAGGGTTGTCCTGTAATTTGAACCTTTATATTGTCTTTCCCCAATATAATCCTTTCACCCGTATTGATAACATTTAATATGTCTAGCTCATTCAATAAACCTAGAACGGTTCTATTAATAGTTTGTGGATTGTGACCGTAAACATCATGGTTACCACTTACTACATAGAAGGGAACCTTAATCCTTTTCAAGATTTTAGAAAATCTACTGGCTATTGATATAGATACATCAGGCCTATCAAATAAGTCCCCACCATGCAAGACATAATCAACTTGATAATTATTTATTATATCAACTATTTCTAACATTTTATTTTCTAGGGTTTCTACATAATCATCTTTTCTGTTTTTAGGAGAAGTCCCTCTTATATGCGAATCAGTAAAAAATAATAGTCTCAATCGAACACCCCCAATTAAATATAATACAAAACCTCCTAAAAAGGAGGTTTATCTGTAATTATGATTCAGAAGTTTCTTCCTTTTTATTGGAATCCTCATCTGTAATTAGACCAAACTTAACTCTGATTTTATTTTCAATTTCGTTACTTACTTCAGGGTTTTCCATCAAGAAGGTTTTGGCATTTTCTCTTCCTTGAAATTTATGTTCCCCGTAACTAAACCATGCTCCTGCTTTTTTAATAATTTCTGCAGTTACACCAGCATCAACAATATTTCCTTCCTTTGAAATTCCTTGTCCGTACATAATATCGAATTCAGCCTGTTTGAATGGTGGCGCAACCTTGTTCTTTACAACCTTTACTCGCGTCCTATTGCCTAGCATTTGGTCTCCTTGCTTAATTGTTTCAATTCTTCTTACATCAAGCCTAACACTAGCATAGAATTTTAATGCTCTACCTCCAGTTGTTGTCTCTGGATTTCCAAAAATTATCCCTATTTTTTCCCTTAATTGGTTTATAAAGATAACAGTTGTCTTTGATTTACTTATAGCACCAGCTAATTTCCTCAAGGCTTGAGACATAAGTCTTGCTTGTAGTCCCATATGGGAGTCGCCCATTTCACCTTCTATTTCTGCTTTTGGAACTAGGGCAGCAACAGAGTCAACAACTACAATATCTACAGCGCCACTCCTAACCAAGGCTTCTGTTATTTCTAAACCTTGCTCTCCAGTGTCAGGTTGAGAGATAATCAATTCATCGATGGTTACCCCTAGTTTCTTTGCATAAGAAGGATCTAGGGCATGTTCTGCATCAATAAAAGCAGCTATACCACCTGTTTTTTGGGCTTCTGCTATTATATGTAGAGCTAAGGTAGTCTTGCCCGAAGATTCTGGTCCAAAGATTTCAATAATTCTTCCTCTAGGAACCCCTCCGATACCTAGAGCAATATCTAAATCTAAAGATCCAGTAGAAATTACATCTAAATCTAATTTGGTGCCTTCACCTAGTCTCATAATTGAGCCTTTTCCGAATTGCTTTTCAATTTGGTTCAAGGTTAAATCTAATGCTTTTCTTTTTTCACTATTATCTACCATAATATGCCAGTTATACTGGGCTCACCCCTTTCATCTTTAGAACGTTCGTTCTAATTAATATAATATATTATATTAATCACATTGTCAATTAGAATCTATATATTTTCTAATCTCATCTAAGGCTCTTATGGCTGCTCTTTGCTGTATGAGTATCCTATTTCCATTAAAGTTAGCCTTTATAAGTTTATTATTTTCTTTAGTCATGACACATATATAGACTAAACCAACAGGTTTGTCTACACTACCACCATCTGGCCCCGCAACTCCTGTTATGGATACTACTATGTCTAAATCAGCTTTATTGATTAGGCCTTTAGCCATCTCATATGCAGTTTCTCCACTAACTGCTCCATATTCTTCTAAGGTCTTGTTACTAACATTTAATTCCTCCATTTTAGAGGAATTACTATAGCTAACAATGGACCTATCTAGTGTATTTGAGGCCCCAGGAACCCTTGTAATTAAATTAGTTACAAGGCCACCAGTACACGACTCACATAATCCAATTCTATATCCTTTTTCCATCAGCTTGTTTACAACTACTTCTTCTATAGCGATATTATCATATCCATAAATTTTGCTTTCAAATTCTTTGTGTAATTTTTCAATAATTAAATCTATTTCTTCTTGTAGTTGATTTTTGTTTGTGCCTTTGCCAATAATTTTTATCTCTACACTTCCACTTTTTGCAAATGTTGTTACCTTTGTATTTAAGGTATCTAAGTTTAATTCTTGTAGTCTACTTTCTAAAGATGATTCACCAATGCCAATAGTATTTACAGACCTGGATATTATTTTAAAATCATCTTTGATAATATTTTTCACATGATTATCAAACATTAAAGTCATTTCCCTTGGGGGACCTGGTAACATAATAATCTTCTTATTGTCTTTTTCTATATAAATACCAGGTGCTGTACCAATGCTATTTTCTATAAATAGGGACCCTTTGGGCTTAGTAGCCTGTTTAATATTGTTAGTATTCATGAAACTCCCTGATCTACTAAACATTTGCTTTATATTTTCTTCCATATCATAATCAAGTACTAATTCTAATCCTAAGGCTTCAGATATTACTTCTTTAGTCATATCATCTTTAGTTGGACCTAAGCCCCCTGTAGTAATAATTAAATCAGATCTATTTAAGGCTATATCCATGACTTTAGTTAAGCGGTCTTTATCATCGTCAACTGAAGTCTGATAATATGTTTCTACACCCAGTTCAAATAAGCCTTGAGATAAATAATATACATTTGTATTGAGCGTACTTCCACTAGTAATTTCACTACCTATTGTTATAATTTCAGCTATCATCAATTCATCTCCTATTATATATCTTTCATATCTAGAACATTTTTATTTTTATATATATAGTCTATACCAGATAATATAGTAAATATTAAGGCTAGGTAAAGCATGATCATATCTAATGGTAAACCAATCCCTTGAAAAGGAAAATTATCAAATAGAATTAAAATAATGGCCAAAAGTTGAGTTATGGTTTTGAACTTTCCTAAGGGGCTTGCAGCAATAGTTATTCCATTAGAAGCTGCTAGTACTCTAAAGCCTGTAATGGTAAATTCTCTTGCAATAATTATTACAACTATCCAACCTGGAACTTTACCTAAATCTACTAATGATATTAAGGCTGCTGAAACTAAGACCTTATCTGCTAATGGATCTACAAACTTTCCAAAATCTGTTACAAGATTTCTACTTCTTGCTAAATATCCATCTAATGTATCAGTCAATGAAGCAAAAATAAAAATCAAGCCTGCTATCATTTGACTATTGCTAAAATCTAAGTATAATACAATCATAAATATGGGTACTAAAAACACTCTAAACAAAGTAATTTTATTTGCTATATTCATTTTCAAATCTCCTATCCCATTGCAAAATTTATCTAATCTATATATCATTTTCCTCCAAATCTTGTGATGTAACAAGAACTTTCCTTGGTTTACTACCTTCAAAACCGCCGATTACACCTCTGGCTTCCATCTCATCAACGATCCTTGCAGCCCGAGTATACCCAATCTTTAACCTTCTCTGTAATAAGGATATAGATGCCTGTCCTTCATCAACTACCAATTGTATTGCATCAGCTAATAGGACATCACTATCGTCTAATTGGATATCCATAGATGTTTGAACCACTTCAATAACATCATCATCATATTCTGCCTGATTGTTCTCCTTTAAGAAATTGACTACTGCTTCAACCTCCTTATCACTTACAAAAGCTCCTTGGACTCTTACAGGTTTAGAATAGAATGACGGATAGAAGAGCATATCACCTTTACCAAGGAGTTTTTCAGCACCAGCCATATCTAATATAGTTCTAGAGTCAACTTGAGATGATACAGCAAATGAAATTCTAGAAGGTATATTAGCTTTAATAGTACCAGTAATCACATCCACAGAAGGTCTTTGAGTAGCTACAATCAGATGTATACCTGCTGCTCTAGCCATTTGAGCTAGCCTACAGATATAATCTTCTATTTCTTGAGAAGCAACCATCATTAGATCAGCTAATTCATCAATAATAATGACAATTGAAGCTAGCTTTTCCAAATTCCTCCCTCCCTGCTTTTCATTATAGGATGACATATCCCTAACGCTTTCCTGAGCAAAGAGTTTGTATCTTTTTTCCATTTCTTCAACAGCCCAGTTTAATGCAAATGATGCCTTCTTAGGGTCTGTAACCACAGGTATTAATAGATGTGGTATATTATTATAAACACTTAACTCTACGACTTTAGGATCAATTAACATTAATTTGACATCCTCTGGAGATGATTTATAAATAAGACTCATTATTATCGTGTTTATACAAACACTCTTACCAGAACCAGTAGCACCTGCAATAAGTAAGTGTGGCATTTTATCGATAGATGACACCATTGGATTACCACTTACATCCTTACCAAGAACCAATGGCAACTTTGAATCTAAATCCATATATGTATCAGTCATGAGCATTTCTTTCAGCGCAACATTATCCTTTGTTTTATTTGGTACCTCTATACCAACAGCAGCTTTACCAGGGATAGGTGCTTCAATTCTAATATCAGATGACGCTAAGCTTAGGGCAATATTATCTGATAAACCTACAATTTTACTCAACTTTATTCCCGGAGATGGTGACAATTCGTAGCATGTAATTGTAGGACCACGGTTGATTTGAGTAATGTCTGCGTCTATTCCAAAATTTTTCATAGTCTCTTCAATTATCCTTGCATTGTTAATTATCTCTTTCTTTTCATTGTCATCTTTTTTGTTTTCATATGAATCAAGTAATTTTAAAGGTGGAACAATATATTGGAAATCTGTAGGCTTCTGACTTATAATAATTTCCTTATTTATACCATCACTACTATTATTAGTAATTACTTGCTTTTTATCTGTCTTATTATTATAGTCTATAAATTTAATACCATCAGAATTCAATTCTAGTTGCTCTTGACCACTCTTAATCTTATTTAGTCTATTATTTGTCTTTTTAGAAGTAGTAGATGGTTTATTGCTAGTCTTAACCTTTGTGCTTTTTAGCTTACTACTTAAAGAAATATTCTTTAGTATATCTTTAACCTTTACATCAGTAAGCATAAAAATAGAGATTATAGCTATAGAAACTATAGCTATATATCCACCAATCCTCCCAAAGAGCTTGTAGAAAATAAAGCCAAGTAAAGCACCTAAAACCCCTCCGCCTTGATGGTCTAAAGATTGGGAATTAGCGATTGCTATTCTGTTTAAGAACCCTTCTATACCAATATTTTTACCATCCAAAAAAACAAGTATTGCTAATAATATTATCAATACTAGAATAGATTTTTCAGTTTCTTTGCCGTCTAGTCTATCCATTATAAAAAAGGAACCAACGCATATTAAAGCTATAGGGAAAAAATACCCTCCAAAGCCCATCAAGAGAAAAGTACTTCCTCTTATAAGAGATCCGATAATACCCATTTGGAAGCTAAATAGGCTGATTAACCATATAATCCCGATAGCTATAATTATACTGCCTATTATGTCTTTATTAAAATTATATTTAGTTTTTCTCTTTCTTTTTCTTGTTTGTGTTTTACTCATATTAAATTCTCCTAAATTACAAAGGAGATCTACCCCCTTTAAGATCTTTCCTTATGTTATTATAGCATAATTACTATGCTTATTCTATTCATTATTAATCTTTATCATGTAGTTCAACTTATCCAAAGCCTTTGATAGTCCTCCCACTTCATCGATTAATCCGTTTTCTACTGCTTCTATTCCTACAAGTATGGTTCCTATATCATTGGCTAATTCATCTGTTGAATTCATTAATTCAGAAAATCTCTCTTGACTAATCTTTGAAGTTCTTATTACAAAGTCATTAATACGTTTCTGCATCTTTTGTAAATACCTAAAAGATTGAGGAACCCCAATTACCAAACCAGTAGTTCGGATAGGATGTATCGTCATAGTTGCAGTAGGTACTATAAAAGAATAATCAGTAGACGTAGCCAATGGAACTCCAATACTATGACCACCACCTAAAACAATTGAAACTGTGGGTTTACTTATACTATTAATCATCTCAGATAAGGCTAGACCTGCTTCAACATCACCACCAACAGTATTTAAAACAAAAAATGCTCCTTCAATTTTTGGATCTATTTGGGCACTTATTAATAATGGTATTATATGTTCATATTTGGTGGATTTTTTTTCAGAACTAGCTATAGTATGACCTTCTATCTCACCTATTATGGATATAAATTGTATATTACTTTGAAAACCCTTGACTTCAGGAGTACCAAATTCTTTTATAGACGTATCTTGGTCAATATCATTAAGATTTTCTTTATCTTTTTTATCAGTCATATTGTATTCCTCCATATTTTTATTCATGTTATATCTTTTACTAGATTAAAAATTTTATGTGGAATCTTAAATCATAATTGTTATATAAATAAAAAGAAAAACATTTAAATAAATGTTTTTCAAAAGGAATATAGAATATGAAATTTTAAGGATCTAATTCTACAATGATCATATCATAGCCAATTTTTCTAATGGCAGTCCAGGGAATCTCCATTCCATTACTCTCTAAGCCTAAAAGTTTTATACTTAATCTTCTTTCAGGTGCTATCAAGGAGATTATTTTACCTGTGTTTTCATCAAAGACTATATCTGCATCATTTAAAAGGCCAAGCCTTGCCCCATTATTTAAATTTACTATTTCCTTTTCGCCAAGTTCACTTAGTCTCATATAAATCACCCCATGTACTTTTAATTAATTATATGAGTGGAAATAAAAAATATGCATTGTCATTTATGATAACATCAGATATGATTGCTAAATGCCGGTAGACCCAAACCCACCTTCACCTCTAGAGGTTTCTTCTAGGCTTTCAACCTCATCAAATTCAATTATTTTATACTTTGATAGAACAAATTGGGCTATTCTATCACCATTTTCTATTACAAATGGTTCTTGGCCAAGGTTTATGAGAATTACCCCGATCTCTCCCCTATAGTCACTATCTATAGTGCCAATCCCATTAGCTAGTGTAATTCCATGTTTTAAAGCTAGTCCACTTCTTCCTCTTATTTGGCCTTCATATCCCTTTGGTATGGAAAGATAAAGTCCAGTTGGTATAAGAGCTCGATCTAAAGGTTTTAATTCAATAGGGCCTGGAATATAAGCTTGTAAATCAATCCCCGCTGACCCATCAGTCTTATATGATGGCAATGGAAGTTTGCTTTTGTTTACAACTTTGATTTTCATTAGTATCACCTCATTATTTTTTTCCTTATCTTATATATTATATTACATCACTTATTGTACCAATTTTATAATCATTTTCAAATAGGATTTCGATAATTTTTGGTAAAGCTTTATTAGTTTCACCAGTTGGATGCATTAAGACTATTGCTGAATCATGAATTTTATTTAGTACTCTTCTCACTATAACATCCTTATAGGAGTCCTCTCTCCAGTCTATAGTGTCTATAGACCACATTATTGTTGTATAGCCTAAATCTTCAGCTGCTTGCAATGTAGAGTCATTAAAAGCTCCTGAAGGAGGAGCGAAGTATTTAGGAGGCTCTTGTATTATCTCTTTAATAATCGTGTGAGCAGTATTTATTTGGTCGAAATTACCTTTGTAGTCTAATTTATCATAATCTAAATGTTGATAGCCATGATTCCCAATCTCATGCCCTTCTTCATATATCTTTAGAAGTATTTCTTCATTATTTTCTGCCCATCTTCCCGTGGGAAAGAATGTTATCTTTATATTCTTATCATCAAATATTTTGAGCATCTCATCTATATGTTCATTACCCCAATCAATGTTGCATGTTAATGCTATGATTTTTTCTTCCTTAGTACCTTGATAGTAAATATCCCTGTTAAATACTTCATTAGCCCTAGTCATATTCCATACAAAAAGCAAAGCTAATGAAACAATTATAAGAAGAAAAATAATATATAGGACCTTCTTGCTTATTATAAACAATTTCATATAAACCACTCCTCTCAAATTACTTACATTAATGTATATTCAAAAAAAAGTAATTTATACAAAAAACTAAAACATGAACCTACTTAGGTTCATGAATTATTAATTATTATTCTGTTTTTGGTGGCTCATCTGCTAATAAAATCTTTCTATTAAGGTTTATTCGTCCTTGTTTGTCAATTTCAGTAACCTTAACCATTACTTCATCTCCAACCTTTAGAACATCTTCTACCTTATTTACTCTTTCCTTGGCTATATTGGATATGTGTAGTAATCCTTCTTTGCCATTAAGAACATCTAAGAAAGCACCAAAATTAGTAATCTTTGTTACCTTACCTAAATATATCTCACCAACTTCAACTTCCTTGATTATGTCTTCTATCATCTTTAGAGCTTTATTTCCACTTTCAGCATTTTCTGCTGCTATAGCTATTCTTCCAGTATCATCTATATCAATCTTAACACCTGTTTCGTCAATAATTTTATTGATAATTTTTCCACCAGGTCCTATAACCTCTCTGATTTTGTCTGGATGAATGTTCATAGTAAATATTTTAGGTGCGTGTGGCGATAATTCTTCTCTTGGTTGGCTTATAACTTCTTCCATCTTTGAAAGAATAAACAGTCTCCCAATTCTAGCTTTCTCCAAAGCTTCTTCTAGTACAGGCTTATCAATACCTGCAATCTTTATATCCATTTGAATAGCAGTTATACCATCTTTTGTACCTGCTATCTTAAAGTCCATATCTCCTAAATGGTCTTCCATACCTTGTATATCAGAAAGCACAGCAACTTTATCATTTTCTTTAATCAATCCCATTGCTATACCTGCAACAGATGCCTTAATAGGAACTCCTGCATCTAATAAGGATAAGGTACTTCCACAAACACTAGCTTGTGAAGATGAGCCATTTGAACTTAATACTTCAGATACTAAACGTATTGTGTATGGGAATTCCTCTACTGATGGGATAACTGGCTCTAATGACCTCTCAGCCAAGACTCCATGGCCTATTTCCCTTCTACCTGGCCCTCTCATAAATCTAGTATCACCTACTGAATAAGGTGGGAAATTGTAATGATGCATATATCTTTTTGATTCTTCTTCACCTAAGCCATCTATAATCTGTACATCGGATGAAGCACCTAGTGTAGCCACAGTAAGAACTTGAGTCTGACCTCTAGTAAATAATCCTGAGCCATGTGTTCTCGGTAAAATTCCAACCTCTGAACTGATCTTTCTAATTTCATCTGGTTTTCTATTATCTGGTCTTAAACCTTCTTCAACTATAAGTCTTCTTACTTCACTTTTGATAATGTTTTCTACAACCTCTTTAATATCTTTCTCATTTTCAGGATAGTCTTCTAAGAAAAACTCAAGAATTGCCTTGCTTGTTTCATCTATCTTATCTTCTCTTTCCTGTTTCTCAACAGTATTAAAAGCATTAATTAGCTTCTCTCTACCATATTCAAGAATTTTTCCTGCTAATTCTTCATCTGCTTTAAATAATTTAATTTCTTGTTTTTCTTTTCCAACTTCTTTTGTAATGTCTTCTATAAAACTGCATATTTTTTTTATTTCTTCATGAGCAGTTAAAATAGCCTCTAACATGATCTCTTCAGTAACTATATTTGCACTAGCTTCAACCATCATTATTGCATCCTTAGTTCCTGATACTGTAAGATCAATTTTTGATGATTCTCTTTCCTTACTATTTGGATTTATAATGAATTTGTCATCAATTAAACCAATGTTTACTGATGCAGTTGGTCCAGAAAAAGGTATGTCTGAAATTGATAATGCTATTGATGAGCCAATCATAGCTGTTATTTCAGGTGAGTAATCTTGGTCTACTGAAAGAACTGTCGCTATAACCTGAACATCATTTCTATATCCATCTGGAAATAGTGGTCTTATTGGTCTATCAATCAACCTTGATGTTAATACAGCCTTCTCACTTGGTCTTCCTTCTCTCTTAATAAAACCTCCTGGTATTTTTCCTACTGAGTATAATCTTTCTTCATAATCTACACTTAATGGAAAAAAATCTATACCTTCTCTTGGATCCTTAGAGGAAGTTGCAGTTACTAAAACTACAGTTTCTCCATACTGTACTATACATGCTCCGTTAGCTTGTTCAGCTACTTTGCCTATAGTTACAGTCAGTTCTTTTCCATTTAAATTATATTTAAACTTTCTCTCCATAAAATACCTCCTTTATCATTTGATTTATATATATATTTATTATATACTTAAACACTTAAATTAATCTTTTAATACAATTAAGAGCGGGAAACCCCGCTCTTATTAACTTAACCTCTTATTTTTAGTCTTGCTATCAATGAACGATATCTTTCAATATCATTTTCTTGCAGATATCTTAAAAGTCCTCTTCTTTGACCTACCATCTTTAATAAACCTCTTCTTGAATGATGATCTTTTTTGTGTTCTTTAAGATGCTCGTTTAATGAATTAATTCTATAAGTTAATATAGCAACTTGTACTTCAGGTGAACCAGTGTCACCTTCGTGTAATTGATACTCGGCAATTATTTGATCTTTGATTTCTTTTGTTAGCATTTGCTGCACCTCCATATTTTTTTATACACCTAAAGCCTAGTAGAACGCCGAGGAACGTATAACTTAGCAATAGGTAAGTTTTAACAAGACTAATAATATCACACTTCATAGTAAATGTAAATATTAATGTCTAGATATTACATTTTTTATATCATTATCAATTTGTTCTATCAAATCATCTAATTTATCAAATTTTAACTCATCACGTAGATATTCAACAAAGTCTAAGCTTATAATTTCCTCATAAATTTGATCTTTAAAATCAATAATATGACATTCGATTTTTAGTTTATAATTATCAAAGGTTGGATTATAACCAACACTCGTTGCACTCAAATATGTTTTTTCATTTAAAGTAGTTTTTGTTTTATAGACCCCATGTTTTGGAATTGTATAATTGTCTAGCAGGTCAAGATTTGCTGTTGGGAAACCAAGGGTTCTACCTACTTTGTTCCCTGGAATGACCTTACCCACAACCTGATAGTTGCGGCCTAGCATTTCATTGGCTAATTCTAAATTACCTTCATTTAATAGTTCTCTTATCTTTGTAGAACTAACAAGGATATCATTTAGATATATAGGCTCTAGAATAATTACTTTAAAACCATACTTCTTACCTAATTCTTTCATTGTTTCTGCATTGCCAGATGCTTTATGTCCAAATCTATAATCAAAGCCAATAACAACAAGTTTAGTCTGTAATTTATCTAATAAAATATCTTTGACAAATTCTTCTGGCTGCAATTTCATTAAGTTTTGGTCAAACTTTATACTATAAATTACTTCAACACCGATATTTTTAGCAATTTCATCCTTCTGAGATTTTGAAGTTAGACACATGGGGGCTTTCCCAGAAGTTATGGATTTGCTATGATTATCAAACATTAATATGGAAGGTTTAAGATTTAATTCTTTTGCCTCCTCCACCATACTCTTAATAAGCTTCTTGTGCCCTATATGTAGCCCATCAAAATTCCCTAAAGCAATAGCAGTTTCAAATCTTTCTTCACTATAGTTCTCTACATTTATGTTCTCCATTTTATCACCTTATATAAATACTTTGTTCATCTTTATATATTTTTTATTATCTTTTGTAATTATTTTACCCACACCTATGAATTTACTATCACAATACACTCTATAGGATTTCTCCATATCCAAGTCCGAAGATTCGATTGGTATTATTACACCATTTATAATCTTATTAAAAAAGATTTTATCAATTCTAACTTCTCCTAAACTATCTAGAGCCATATCAATAGGTAAAATTAAGTCATAGATTTTATCTATATCAATAGTGTCCAAATAATCTTTACTTAGGGATTCGTCAATTTTAAATTTACCAACACCTACTCTTTTTAAATCTGACATATGACCATAGGTTTGTAAATCCCTTCCAATATCATTACATAGGGTCCTGATATATGTTCCCTTAGAACATTTAGTATAGAAGGTAATCTTTTTATTGTTTTCAATATTGAGTATCTTTAGATCATAGATAAATACTTGCCTTGCTTTTCTCTCAACCACTATACCTTCTCTAGCTAGCTCATATAGTTTTCTTCCTTTATGCCTAACTGCTGAATACATAGGGGGTATTTGATCTATTTTACCTTTGTATTTATTAAAAGAATTAATTATATCTTTTTCAGTAACAGAAAAGCTAGAGGTGTTTATCACTTCACCACTAGAATCTTGGGTGTCAGTTTCCGTCCCTAATGTTAGCTGTCCAATATACTCTTTGTCCTCATTTAATAGGTACTCTGAAACCCTTGTAGCTTTTCCAATACAAATTGGTAATACTCCAGTAGCATCTGGATCCAGGGTTCCCGTATGTCCAATTTTTTTAATCTTTAATAATCTTCTAAAATAATATACTGCATCATGTGAAGTCATACCTTTTGGTTTATTGAAATTAATTATACCATTCATTTATGTCACCTAATATTCTTTTTAATCTCTTCAACTATTAATGATTCAGCTGAGGCTAAATCTTTATATATTGTACAACCGGCAGCTCTTATATGGCCACCTCCACCAAACTTCTCACAAACTGAAGCTACATTTACATAATTCTTACTTCTTAAACTTACCTTTACCTCATTCTCATTAAACTCTTTAAGAAAACAGGAGACCTCTACTGGACCAATAGCCCTAATAAAAGAAACAATACCTTCTGTATCATCAAGACTAGTATTTGTTTCCTCTAACATTTCCTGACTTACATATATTGTAGCTATTTTCCCATCAGAGTAGGTCTTCATCTTATTTAAAGTTTTTAAAAAAAGATTAGTACGCTCAAGGCTAGAACTCTCATATATCTTTAGATTAATATCCTTTATATCTATGCCTTTATCTATCAAATCTGCTGCTATTCTATGAGTAATACTGGTCACACTTTCATATGAAAATTTACCTGTATCAGTTAGTATAGCTGTATATATATTGCTTGCAATAGCTTGGTCAAGCTCTATATCCATTTTCTTAATTAGATGATATATTAGCTCTCCAGTAGCAGCAGCCATAGGATCAACAATATTTATATGACCAAAATTAGTATTGCTGATGTGGTGGTCTATATTGATAATATTTTTGGCTTTAGCCAATAAATCCTTATTTTTACCCAATCTATCTATATCACTAGAATCAACTGCAATAAATAAGTCAATTGGGTCTAGGCTTTGATCATAATCTTTATAAAGGTCATTGCCTGGTAAAAATTTAAAATCCTCTGGTATAGGATCTGCTTTTAAAACACTTACATTTTTATTGATTTTTTTTAGAGCTAGGCCTAGTCCTAAAGATGATCCTATGTTATCACCATCGGGATTTACATGGGATGCAATAAATATATTATTACTTGACCTTATTATATTAATTGCATCATCCATAGCTTTTAAAAAAGAATCATTCATCCCTATTACCTCTACGTTCTTGATCTTCTTTATTAACCTTATTTATCAGTTCAGACATATATATTGCATTCTCAGCAGATTCATCAAGGTGAAATATTGGCTCTGGTACGTGTCTTATACTAATTTTATTGCCTATTTCTTTTCTAATGAATCCCTTAGCACTTCTTAAGCCTAATATAGTCTCTTCTTTTTCATCTTGGTCACCAAGAACAGATACATATATATTTGCAAAACTTAAATCATTTGTGACTTCAACACTAGTGACAGTAGCCAATTGATTAATTCTAGGATCCTTTAATCCATTAAATAAAAGTTCTGAAACAACTTTTCTAATTTCCTCTGAAATCCTATTTATTCTCTTGTTATTCATAAGATTGTACTCCTATCTTTCGACTTCTTTTAAAATAAATGCTTCTATTATGTCGCCTTCTTTAATATCATTATAATTTTCCAGGCCTAATCCAGCTTCATATCCTGATGCTACTTCTCTTGCATCATCCTTAAACCTCTTAAGTGATGAAACTCCACCCTCAAATATAACTACATCATCTCTTAACAATCTAACTTGCGCATTTCTCGTAATTTTACCATTTAAAACATATATTCCCGCTATAGTAGTATTGTTTGGCAACTTGAATGTAGCCCTTACTTGAGCTCTACCTAAAACTTCTTCTACTATTACAGGTGCAAGCATACCTTTTACTGCATCTTGAATATCTTTTATTGCTTCATATATTACTCTATA